>JBEGPS010000105.1:0-14816 GCA_041181325.1 Pseudomonadota bacterium | reverse complement strand
GGTGGGCGTGGCAGACACAGCGACCCGTGAGGTCGCTTTTTCAATTCTGGTCGTACCTCTGTTGAAACGGTCCCTTGACCATCGCAGCGGACAATTTCAGTAGAATCCACGAAGCGCCAATTTGCTCCAGCTTGCGGGCGCTCTATAAATGCAGCTAAAGACGGACCGACACCAGCACCCGGCCTCGTTTTTTGCGAAGCCGGGTTTTTTTATTGGGTTTTGGGTGCTGGTAAGACGGGTTTGCCATGAGTTTGATAGCTATCGCACAAAGCATGCACTTCGAGGCCGCTCTGCCTTTGCAGAGCGGTGCGTCCATCCGCGACTACGCCTTGAGTTACGAGACCTACGGCACTTTGAACGCCAAGCGCTCCAACGCCGTGTTGATTTGCCATGCCCTCAACGCCTCGCACCATGTTGCCGGTGTGTACGCAGGCCAAGACAAATCTGAGGGCTGGTGGGACAACATGATTGGCCCCGGCAAGCCGGTAGACACCAACCGTTTTTTTGTGATTGGCGTGAACAACCTGGGCTCTTGCTTTGGCTCAACCGGGCCTATGCACGTGAACCCGGACTCTGCTTCGGGCCAGGTCTATGGCGCTGACTTTCCGGTGGTGACGGTGGAAGACTGGGTGGACGCACAAGCCCGACTGCTGGATACCTTGGGCATAGTCAAACTGGCCGCGGTGATGGGCGGCAGCTTGGGCGGCATGCAGGCCCTGAGCTGGACGCTGCGTTACCCCGAGCGCGTGGCCCACGCGGTAGTGGTGGCCAGCGCGCCCAACCTGACGGCTGAGAACATTGCCTTCAACGAAGTGGCGCGCCGCGCCATCGTGACCGACCCCGACTTTCATGGCGGGCATTTCTACCAGCATGGCGTGATTCCCAAACGCGGCCTGCGCATCGCCCGCATGATTGGGCACATCACGTATTTGAGTGACGACGTGATGAACGAGAAGTTCGGACGCAAGCTGAGAGACACGGTGGCCGCGACCTTGAGCGCCGCCGGGCCGCCCCAAGGCGCGAGAGCCCCCTCGGAGGGCAGCGAAACACACGCAGTGGGAAGCGTGGGGGCTTATAAGTACAGCACACAAGACGTGGAGTTTCAAATCGAGAGCTACTTGCGCTACCAAGGCGACAAATTTGCCGAGTACTTTGACGCCAACACCTACCTGCTGATCACCCGCGCGCTGGACTACTTTGACCCCGCGCGCCACTTTGGCGGCGACCTGAGCCAGGCGCTGGCAGCAGCGCAGTGCAAGTTTTTGCTGGTGAGCTTTACCACCGACTGGCGCTTCAGCCCCAAACGCAGCCGCGAGATCGTCAAAGCGCTGCTCGACAACAAGCGCGATGTGAGCTATGCCGAGATTGACGCACCGCATGGGCATGATGCCTTTTTGCTCGATGACGCCCGCTACATGGGCGTAGTCAGCTCTTATTTTGATAGCATTTTTAAAAGTTTGGAGGCATCCAAATGAGCACCACGGCCATTCAACAAGCCCTTGCCGAACTGGTGCCCATGGGCGCCCGCGTGCTCGACTTGGGCTGCGGTGACGGTGCCATGCTGGAGCACTTGCAACGCACCCGCGGCTGCACTGGCTATGGCGTGGAAATTGACGACGCCAACGTGCTCAAGTGTGCGCGGCGCGGTGTGAATGTCATCCAGCTCAACCTGGACGAAGGCCTGGCGTTGTTTGGCGATGCGTCGTTTGATGTGGTGCTGCAAATTGACACTTTGCAACATCTGCGCAACGCCGAAGTCATGCTGCGCGAGACCGTACGCGTGGGGCGGCTGGGCATCGTGGCTTTTCCCAATTTTGCGCACTGGCCCAACCGCTTGAGCATTCTGCAAGGCCGCATGCCAGTGACCAAGCGCCTGCCTTACCAGTGGTATGACACGCCCAATATCCGCGTGGGCACCCACGCGGACTTGGCCACACTGGCACAGCGCAGCGGCCTGAAAGTGCAAGACAGTTTTGGCCTGCAAGATGGCCGTACGGTGCGCTTTGTCCCCAATTTATTGGCTGGAACCTCCGTGTACACGCTGTCGCGGTAATTAACGGAAAAACGAATAAATCATGCTGAAACTCTGGACGCCCTCTGGGGCTTCGGCAGCGGTTGCTGCGCTGACCTTGGTGGCAGTGGTGGGCTTGACGGGCTGCAGCGACGAACCCAAAGACACCCACCCCGATCAACTGGTGACCAAGCGCCGCGAGGTGTTCAAGCAATTTGGCAAAACGCTGGAGCCTATGGGCCTGGTGACCCGCGACCGCCAGCCCTACAACCCGCGCGAGTTCAATGTCAGCGCTGAAGAACTCAACAAGCTGGCCTCGCAGCCCTGGGGCTACTTCACCCCCGACAGCAACTATCCGCCCACCCGCGCCAAGCCCGATGTGTGGAGCAAGGCAGCTGACTTCAAGGCCGCACAAGATCAGTATCAGCTCAGCACCCAGCAGTTGCTCAAGGCCTCGCAGTCGGGTGACCTGGACGCTATTCGTCCGGCAGTTGACAACGTGCAGAAGAGCTGCAAGTCATGCCATGACAGTTTCCGCAACGCACGATAAACTGAAATCTATGAACGCACGCACCCCCACCACGTTGCTCAAAGCGGCCCAAGCCCAAGCCCAGGTGGGCCAGGCGTGGGACGACACTATCGTTGCCCAGTTGCAAGACTACATTCGCATTCCGGCCAAGTCCCCCATGTTCGATGCCGATTGGGCTGCTAACGGCTACATCGACACCGTGGTGCGCAACACGGCGGCATGGATTGAGTCGCAAAAGGTGCCGGGCCTGACGCTGGAAATCATTCGCCTGCCCGGGCGCACGCCAGTGCTGTTTTTTGAAGTGGCGGCCAGTGGTTCTGCATCTGCCAACACGGTGCTCATGTATGGGCACCTGGACAAGCAGCCCGAGTTCACCGGCTGGCGCAATGACCTGGGGCCTTGGACGCCCAAGTATGAAGACGGCAAGTTGTATGGCCGGGGTGGTGCAGACGATGGCTACGCGGCGTATGCCGCCATCGCCGCCATTCAGGCCGTTAAAACCCAGAACGTAGCGCACCCGCGCATCGTCGGGCTGATTGAATCGTGCGAAGAAAGCGGCTCGTATGACCTGCTGCACTATATCGAGGCACTCAAGCCTCGCTTGGGTGAAGTGGCTCTTGTGGTGTGCCTGGATTCCGGTGCGGGCAATTACGACCAGTTGTGGCTCACCAACAGCCTGCGTGGCATGGCCGGTGGCGTGCTGCGGGTGGAGATATTGACCGAAGGTGTGCACTCGGGTGACGCCAGCGGCTTGGTGCCGTCGAGCTTTCGCATCATGCGCCAGGTGCTGGACCGTCTGGAAGACAGCGCCAGCGGGCGCCTGCTACCGGCCAGTTTTCACTGCGAAGTGCCACCCGAGCGCCTAAAGCAAGCGCAGGCTACAGCCGCCATATTGGGGGATGAGATTCACAAGCGCTTTCCGTGGGCCCACTATGACTGCGGTGGCTCTACGGCTTTTGCCTTGCCCACCACCACCGACCCGCTGGAAGGTCTGCTTAATCGCACATGGAAACCGACACTGAGCGTGACCGGTGCCGAAGGTTTTCCTGACTTTAAGAACGCGGGCAACGTGCTGCGGCCTTACACCGCCTTCAAGTTGTCGTTGCGCCTGCCCCCGTTGGTGGAAGCGGGCGTGGCCGTGCAGCAGCTCAAGGCCCTGCTGGAAGACAACGCGCCTTACCAAGCCAAGGTTACGTTTGAAGGCGGCGCGGGTGCCACCGGCTGGAACGCACCGGATACCGCACCGTGGTTTGAGACTGCACTGAACGCCGCTTCGCTGGCGCACTTTGGCGCACCGTGTGGCTACATCGGGCAGGGCGGCACCATTCCGCTGATGAACATGCTCTCCTTGGGTTTTCCCAAGGCGCAAATGATGGTGTGTGGCGTGCTGGGGCCCAAGAGCAACGCCCACGGCCCCAACGAGTTCTTGCATGTGCCCTACGCCAAGAAGCTCACCGCGGCGGTGGCAGAGGTCATCGCCCATGTCCGGTGAAACGGCCCTGTCGTCGTACATCACTGCCGATGGCACCCACTTGGCAATGCAAGCGTGGAGCGTAGCCCCCGGCGTGGCGGCGCGCGGCATGGTGGTGATCGTGCACGGTCTGGGTGAACACATTGGCCGCTATGACCACGTGGCGCAGCGGCTTACAGACTGGGGTTTTGAGGTGCGCGGTTACGACCAGTGGGGCCATGGCGAATCGGCGGGTAAGCAGGGTAGTCTGCCCACGGACACCAAGCTGTTGGATGACCTGGCCGACGTGGTGGACAACCTGCGCCTGCACATGCCACCAGAGATGCCGCTGATTTTGCTGGGCCACAGCATGGGTGGTTTGGTGGTGGCGCGGTTTGTATCGTTGCGCATGCGCCTGGTGGATGGCTGCATTCTGTCGTCGCCAGCGCTAGACCCTGGTCTCAGCGCATTTCAAAATTTTTTGGTGTCGGTGTTGCCGCGCATTGCGCCAAACTTGCGGGTGCGCAACGGGCTTAACGCCCACTACATCTCACACGATCCGGCGGTGGTGACCGCCTACCAAGCCGACCTGAGCGTGCACGACCGTATCAGCGCGCGTTTGGGTCGTTTTATTGCCACAGCCGGCCCCGCTACCGTTGCCACAGCCCCGCAATGGGTGGTGCCCACGCTGCTGATGTATGCCGGGGACGACCATTTGGTTAACGCAGAAGGCAGCCGCAACTTTGCAGCGACTGCGCCCAAGCGGGTGGTGGCATCACAGTGCTTTGCGTCGATGTACCACGAGATATTCAACGAGCTGGACGCCAGCGTGGTGTTTGCCACCTTGCAACGTTGGCTGGACAAGCGGTTTTAAGGCGCTGCCCGCTGACACCAATCGCCGTTTAAACCGCTTTTGCTGCCCGCTGCTGCAATGCCAGCCAGCCCAACGCCACCACCGTGAGCATCACGGGAATCAACGAGCCCAAGTTGAGCAACGACCAGCCCTGAGTCGTCACCAAAGCACCTGAGGCAAACGAGGTCAGCGCCATCACCGCAAACACGCAGAAGTTGATGGCTGCCTGGGCCCGGTCTTTTTCTTCCGGGCGGTAAGCCCCCAGCGACAGCGTGGTGCTGCCGGTGAACAAGAAATTCCACCCCACACCCAGCAAAAACAGCGACACCACAAACTGCGACAACGCCACGCCCGTCAGTGCCACGCCAATGCACAGCAGGTTCAGCAGTGCCCCCACTGCCATGATTTGTAGCGTGCCAAACCGCTTGATCAGGTGCCCGGTAAAGAAGCCGGGGGCGAACATTCCAATCACGTGCCATTCCAGCACTAGCGCAGCATCGTCAAAGCCCAGGCCGCACTGCTGCATGGCCAAAGGCGTGGCGGCCATCAGCAGATTCATTACCCCATAGCTGAGCGCGGCGCTGATGCAGGCCACCGCAAACACCGGCTGGCGCATGATCTCCAACAGGCTGCGCCCGCCGCTGGCCTTGCCCTTCGCTGCCGCGGGAGCCGCAGGAAATTGAATCAACGCCATGAGCGCCATGGCGACCAAGGCCACGGCCGCCAGCGCGATGTACGCTCCGGCAAACTGCACGTCCAGCACGGTACGGGTGCGCGCAGCCAGGTTAGGCCCGGCAATGGCCCCAATCAGGCCACCGGCCAGCACCAGGGACACGGCTTTTTCGCGAAATGCGGGCAGCGCCAGTTCGGCGGCGGCAAAGCGGTACAACTGGCCGTTGGCGCTGTAATAGCCCGCAATCACGGTGGCCGCTACCAGTAGCCAAAAGTGGTGCCCCACCACCGCCCAGGCACCCACGAGCGCAGAACCGAACGCAACGGCCAGGCCGATTTGAAACGAGACGCGCCGCCCAAACAACGCCTGTGTTTTGGCCACTAACGGCGTGCTCAGCGCTCCGCCCACTACGTAGCCCATCACCGGCAACGTGGCCATCCAGCCATACGGCGCGAGGCTCAAACCCACCAGTCCATTGATGGCGATGAAGGTGACGTTGTTGGTCAGGAACAGTCCCTGGCACAGGGCGAGAAGCCAGAGGTTGCGGTTCATGGTGCTTTCGGTAGGGTGAGGGTGATGAGGGCAGCAAGCGCGGCAGTTTCTGCACGCAGCACGCGGTTGCCTAATGTGGCGGGGGTAAAACCAGCCTGCAGCGCCGCGTCTTCTTCGGACACGGACAAGCCGCCCTCGGGGCCGCTCAAGAACCACACGTCTGCGTTGCCGCTTCCGTTGCCAGGGTTGCTGGACTGCGCTTGCACTGGCAGCGCGCCTTCGCGCAAGGAGAGCAGAAACTTGTGCGGCCCAAACTGGGCTGCTGCGTCGGCGCTTGCGTTGGGCGCGGTGGCTTGGCAGGCTTTCAGCCACTGGGCCAGAGTCTGCATCGGGTGCACCAACGGCACGCGGTTGCCACCGCACTGCTCGCAGGCTGCTATGGCCACGCTTTGCCAGTGGGCGACTTTTTTCTCGGCCCGCTCGCCTGAGAGGCGCAGCACGCTGCGCTCGGTCATCAGGGGCTGGATGCTGGCCACGCCCAGCTCGGTGGCTTTTTCGACCAGCCAGTCCATGCGGTCGTTGGCGGGCATGCCGACGGCCAGGTGCACCTGGCGCGGCGCTTCCCGCTCCACCGCGTGGTGGTTGCCTACCTGCACCTGCACGTCACTGCGGCCCATGCGGGTCACGGTGGCATCAAATTCGCCACCGGGGCTGGTTCCACCCCAACCGGGGCCATGGTTAAACAGGGTGATGCTGTCGCCCGGCTGCAAGCGCAGCACCTGCACATGGCGCGCGGCGCTGGCAGGTAGGTCCAGCATGTGGCCGGGGACCAATTCAGCAGAGCAGAAGAAACGCGGCATGGAAATACGGGCTCAGGACAGAGTTTAAATTGCTATTAAAACAGTAGCTGCATGCGCACTACGCATGAGGGTTGCAGGCCTATTTGGCTTAATTTTTGCCGAATACAAAGACACTGGGCAACTCGATCCCCTCGATCTTCTCCACCAGACGCAGCAGGGGTTTGAGTTCCATGTAGCGGCTGCAGGTGGAGCGAATGTAGGCAATAAAGCGCGGCGTGTCGGCCAGGTACTGCGGCTTGCCATCGCGCAGGGTCAGGCGGGCAAAAATGCCGGCCACTTTCAGGTGGCGCTGCAGGCCCATCCACTCCACGCCCTTGTAAAACTCGCCAAAGTCATCGCCCACGGGCAGGCCCGCCTTGCGCGCGGTGTCCCAGTAGCGAATAGTCACGTCCAGGCAGAAGTCTTCGTCCCAGCTCAGGAACGCATCACGCATCAGGCTGGCAATGTCGTAGGTGATGGGGCCGTACACCGCGTCCTGAAAATCCAGCACGCCCAGTTTGGGGCCGACCATCAAGTTCCGTGGCATGAAGTCGCGGTGCACGTAGACGCTGGGCCACTGCAGGTTGTTCTGCACGATGCGCTCGAACGCGTCGTCGAGCACCTTTTGCTGGGCTGCATCGAGCGTGTATTTGCGGTGTTCACCGATGTACCACTGTGGGAACAGGGCCAACTCGCGGCTCAGCAGTGCGCGGTCGTAGTTCGGTAGCACGCTTTCTTTGGAGGCCAATTGCCATTGCACCAGCGCATCTACCGCTTCCAAATACAGGTTCAGGGGGGGCGGTGCAGCAGGGTCTATCACCTGCATCATGGTTTTGGCACCCAGGTCGCTGAGCAGCAAGAAGCCGTTGGCTTCGTCCCAAGCCAGAATTTCAGGCACGGTCAGGCCAGCAGCCTGCATCAACTGAGCAACATGCACGAACGGTTGACTGTTCTCTTTGTCCGTGGGCGCGTCCATGATGATGCGGCTGATGACGTCACTTCCTTGCGTACTATCGACCCGCAGATAGCGGCGAAAGCTGGCGTCGACCGAGGCCATACGCAGCGTGGCGGGGTCTAGGCCGTGTGTGGTCTGCACAGAAGCAAACCATTGTTCAAACAAAGTTTCGCGCTGGGGATTGCCCCAGACAACTGCGCCGCTGGCGCTGGGAATAGAGGTAGTGGGGCTCATGGATAATCCATTCTACAAACCCCGTCTTTTAACGCCTCATTCATTGCCCGTTACTCCCCCCATGTGTTGTTTACATTGCCAGCCTGTGGCTGCGCAGCTTCGTCACCGATTTACGCGATCCCTTATCGCCGTGTCAGTGTGGCTGGCAATGGTTGTGGGGGTGGACTTGGGTGCTAGTGGAGCTGCCTTTGCTCAGGGTGTGGACGCCCTGCCGGAGCCAAGTTTTGTACTGAATAGCAGCCCCTTGCTGGCTGAAAAAATAACGCCCTCACAGCGTACGGACGGGATCGTATTCCTTGAAGCAGACCACATTGCAGGGCGGCCAGACTTGGATACCACCCTTGAGGGGAAGGCCGTTTTGCGCAAAGCCGGGACCAGCATCTTTGCTGACAAGCTCGAATACGATCAGCCCACCGACACCGCACGTGCCACAGGCAATGTGCGCATTAACCGGGGCGGTAATGTGTACTCGGGGCCGCTGCTGGAAATCAAGGTGGATGCGTTTGAAGGCTTTTTTGACCAGCCGCGCTACGAATTGCTGCAAAACGACGCCCACGGTGACGCGTCGCGGGCAGACTTTATTGATGAGAGTCACACGGTCATCCACAACGCCACCTACACCACCTGTAAGCGCCTGCCTGGCCCCAGCTGGATGCCCGACTGGGTGCTGCGCGCCAGCTCTATTACCCTTGACAACGACGAAGAGGTGGGCGTGGTGGCCGATGGCTCACTCATATTCAAAGGTGTGCCCGTGTTACCGGTGCCGTCGTTCACGTTTCCGCTGACCGAAAAACGCAAGTCAGGCATGTTGCCGCCCATCATTGGCGTGGACAACGTCAACGGCGTTGAGGTGGTGGCACCCTATTACTGGAACATTGCCCCCAACCGCGATGCCACCATCACCCCCACCTTGATGACGGTCCGTGGTGTCGATGTGGGCACCGAGTTTCGCTACCTCGAGCCTACCTACAGCGGCAACCTGCGCCTAAACGTTATGCCGGCTGACAAGCTGCGCAATGCCGACCGCTGGGGCGTGGCCCTATTGCACAACGGCACGGTCAATACTGGCGTTCCTGAAATTGGTAACGTGGGTGTTTCGGTCAATCTGAATCGGGTGAGTGATGACAACTACTGGCGCGACTTCACCCGCAGTGCCTCCTCGCTTACCCAGCGTTTACTGCCTGATGACGTGAATGCCGTCTGGGCAAAGGGACCAGTTGCGGTAACGGCTCGCATGTTGCAGTGGCAAACCTTGCAAGATGTGGATTCGCCCATCGTGCCACCCTATGACCGCGTGCCCCAGTTGACGGCACGGTATGCATTGGGCAACGTGCGCGGGTTTGATGTGTCCGTCGAAGGCGATTTCACCCAGTTCGAGGCCAACCGTACCCTGACCGGGCAACCTAATGCTCAGCGTATTTACAGCCTGTTGCAAGTGAGCCGCCCTTGGCTCGCCCCTTCGGGTTTTGTTACACCCAAGCTGCAGTTGCATGCCAGCGCCTACCAATTTGATGCTCAGCTTGCCAGGGGCGGAAATACGGCCGAAAGCGTAGTGCCCACCTTCAGTCTGGACAGTGGTTTGGTCTTTGAACGCGATACCACCGTATGGGGCCGCAATTTGGTGCAAACTCTGGAGCCACGCGCTTTTTATGTATATACGCCGTATCGCAACCAGAGCTATTTACCCAACTACGACACGGGCGCAAATGACTTTAACTTTGCCAGTATTTACACCGAAAACGCTTTTGGTGGGCACGACAAAATCTCCGACAACAATTTGCTCACCCTAGGGCTGACCACGCGGTATCTGGACGCTGAAACGGGTGCGCAATATGCGCGCTTTGGTATAGCGCAGCGCCTTCGGTTTGAGGACCAAAATGTCACCCTAAACACCACCACAACGCCCGCATTGGCCGGTCTGAGTGATGTGCTGCTGGGTGCGTCGGTCAATGTGAATGACCACTGGGCGCTTGAATCCACCGCACAGTACAACGCCAAAACCGAGCAGTCCGAGCGCTCCACCATAGGCGCTCGTTACAACCCCGGAAATTACCGCGTGGTCAATGCGGCCTACCGTTTTCAGCGCAACGTGAGTGAGCAGGTCGATGTGAGTTGGCAGTGGCCACTAGGTGACTTATTGGGAGGCCGTAGCTCTCCTGCGGCGCTAGACAGTGTTGTAGGGCCAGGGCGTTACTACGGGGTGGGGCGACTGAATTACAGCCTTAATGAGCGGCGCCTCGTCGACACTGTGTTGGGGGTCGAGTACGATGCTGGCTGTTGGTTGGCCCGGTTTGTATTGGAGCGGGTACAAACCAGCACCTCCACGGCGACACAGCGCCTGTATTTTCAGCTGGAGTTTGTTGGATTTACCCGGTTGGGGGTAGACCCTCGCAAGACACTGGCGCAGAATATTTCGCGCTACCAAAATTTACGCGAATCCGGCACCAACAACAGCCGCTTTAGTAATTACGACTAGTAACCAAAATTAAGCAAAACATGAACTATCGCGCGTGGGCCGTGGCCCTGGCAACCTTGGCTTGCTTTGGCAGCACTGTGGCACAAGCACAGCGCACCCAGCAGGCAGATTACATTGTGGCGGTGGTGAATTCTGAGCCAATTACCAATGGTGAGGTGCGTGCGCAAATGCAACGCATTGCCGTCCAACTGGCCCAGCAAGGGCAAAAAGCACCTCCGCAAGACGAATTCAAGCGCAACGTGCTGGAGCGGCTGATTGTTGAGCGCGCCCAGTTGCAGTTGGCCCGTGAGTCGGGTGTTCGCATTGACGATGTGGCCGTGGACCAAGCAGAACTGGCAGTCGCCAGTCAAAACGCGGTGGATGTGGCTGAATTGCGTCGCCGTGCCGCCAAAGATGGCCTGGATGTACCTGCTTTCAGAAACCAATTGCGCGAACAGCTGTTGCTAAGCCGCTTGCATGAGCGCGACGTGACATCCCGCATCCGCGTAACTGACCAAGACATTGACCGCTTTATTCAAGAGCGCCAAGCCAACAACACCGATCCGTTTACCCAAGACATCAATCTGGCGCAGCTGCTGATTGCGGTACCAGAAAAAGCCTCCGGTGAGCAATCGGCGCAGTTGTATTTGCAAGCGCAAAAGGTGCTGGACCGCATCCGTGCTGGTGAAGACTTCAATCTGTTGGTGCAGCAGTTGTCGGCAGCTGATCGCAAGAATGACGGGCAACTGGGTCTGCGCCGGGCAGACCGTTATCCGCCGTCGTTTGTTTTGGCAACCCAAAAGCTTAACGTGGGCGAGGTCTCTGACTTGGTGCGCTCAGGCGCGGGCTTTCACATATTGAAGGTGGTGGAGCGACGCGCTCCTGTGCAATTCGTGCAAACCGTAGTTCAAAGCCGGGCACGGCACATCTTGCTACGTACCGGACCGCAATTGTCAGAGGCCGCCGCTATCGCCAAGCTGACAGAGTACAAGCGTCGTATTTTGGGTGACAGCGCCGAGTTCCAGGCACTGGCCCGCGAGTTTTCGCAAGACGGCAGTGCCGCCCAAGGCGGTGACCTGGGCTGGGTGCAACCCGGTAGCTTTGTGCCTGAGTTTGAGCAGGCCATGAACCGTTTGAATGAAGGCGAGATCAGCAATCCTGTGGTGTCGCGTTTTGGTGTGCATTTGATTCAGCTAGCGGAGCGTCGGCGGGTGGATTTGAGTCAGCGCGAGCTGCGTGAGGCCGTTCGGGCCCAGTTGCAAGAGTCCAAATATGAAGAGGCCTACAGCGTCTGGGCGCGCGACCTGCGCGAACGTGCCTTTGTTGAAATGCGAGAGCCACCCCAGTGAAGCACATTGCACGCAAGCGTTTTGGCCAGCACTTTTTGACCGATGGCGGAATTATTGACGCCATTGTGGATGCCATTGCACCCAAAGCGGGCCAGCATATGGTGGAAATCGGTCCCGGCTTGGCAGCACTGACACAGCCCTTGGTGGAGCGCCTTGGCCACCTCACGGTGATTGAGTTAGACCGCGATTTGGCTGTGCGTTTGCGCAGCCATGGCCAGCTCACGGTAATCGAATCTGACGTGCTGAAAGTGGATTTTTCCCACGTCCAAAGAGCGCAAGTAGCTATTAAAAGTGCAGCAACCGACGTTGCGCCTGCAGAGCCCTTGGGCAAGTTGCGCGTGGTGGGCAACCTGCCCTACAACATTTCTACGCCCATTTTGTTTCACCTGTTGGGCTATGTGGACGTGATTGAAGACCAGCACTTTATGCTCCAGAAAGAAGTGGTAGACCGTATGGTGGCCCGCCCGGCCACCTCCGACTACAGTCGCCTGAGCGTGATGCTGCAATGGCGCTACGCTATGGAAGATGTGTTGTTTGTGCCGCCCGAAAGCTTTGATCCGCCGCCGCGGGTGGACAGCGCGGTGATTCGCATGGTGCCTTTGGTCCAACCACCACAGATCGACCCCAAATTGCTCAGCGAGTTGGTACAGGTGGCGTTTAGCCAGCGCCGCAAAATTTTGCGCCACACCTTGGGTCGGTGGCTGGAAGAAAAAGCATTCTCTGGCGTCTTTGATATCCAGCGTCGGGCCGAAGAAGTGCCGGTGTCGGAATACGTGCAGTTGGCAGAGCAATTGCGGATTTAAGTCACGGTATCTTGTTTTATGATGGCCGCAGAAAAAGGGCTTCCATGAAGAGACGGTTTTACGCGGGGGTTTCGCACTGGTATCGATGTGGGTTGCCGCGCTCGCTTCGGTGCAAGCGCAGCTTTTTGATTTCATCCCAGCCACTGGCGCAGACTACGCCGCTTACCGGCGGTTTTACCAGTCCGAATCAGCGCCTCTGTATTAAAACCCCGTGAAGACACTACTGCAGCGCCTGCTGCCCAGCTCCTTGGTGGGTAGGGTATTTACACTTTATATGGCGTCGCTGGTGCTGTTTGTCAGTGCGGCTTTGGGATCGTTTTACCGTTACCAGTTTACGCAGCAAATTGAAGATGAACTGCTCGCAGGTGAAATGATGATGAGCGTAGCGGCCCAAGCGGTGGGCGATAGCGCAGTGATTGGGGATTACGACACTGTCCGCAAAATGCTGGAGCGTGCAATTTCACGTTCTAACTTTTCTAAGGCCCAATTCATTGACCCCAAAGGGGTGGATATCACCACCACCAACACTGTCAAACAGACGTTGTCCCCTCCTGCATGGTTGAGTAGCCGTGTGCAAGAAAGTTTGTATGACATCAACCACAACATCGTTGTAGGTGGCAAAAATTACGGCGTGCTGCGCCTGATTTTTGCAGCCGACGAGATTGCCGGCGAACTGTGGCGCGTAGCGCTGTATGCAATGGCGCTTTCAGCGGTTGCTTTGTTACTGGGCGTGCTGTTTATTGGGCGGCCTTTAAAGCGCTGGCTTGGCAACTTTGACCGAGTTCGCTCCAATGAGGCGGCCATCTTGTCAGGGGCCGTAGATATCAATGCGCTCATTGATGCAGACGCGCCGGCTGAAATTCGGCACACCTTTGACATTTTGAACCGTGCCGCCAGTCGCTTGTCCGCGCAGCGCGAAGAAGCCGCAGTCACCCTGAACGCCATCAACGATGCTGTGTTGACCACAGACGCAGATTACATGATTGTTTACTGCAATCCCGCCGCTGTGTTGCTACTCGGAGGCCAAGAGCACGCGCTCACAGGACGCAGTGCCAAGCAGTTGTTGCCCACAGCGTTTCGCGACGATGGTGAGCCTCTGGACTGGAAAGTGCGTCGTCTTGAGCGGATTGCACAGAGCGGTGAAAAAACAATTTTGGACACCACCCTGTCCACTATTTATTCCTCTAGCCACACGGTGTTGGGGCATGTTCTGGCGATTCGCGATGTCACACAGCAAGATACGCTGGACGTGCAGTTGCGTGCTGAATTGCAGATGCGTCAAAGGGCTTTGGAGTCCATGCGTCGTGTATTGGGCGCATTTCAGTCGGAAGAAGAGGCCTTGGCAACCCCCTTACCCGAAAATGATTTGGATACCTTGATCGCGCGCGTGGTGGGCCTGATGAACGAGCGCGAACTCGGCCGACGTGCGCTAGACAACCAAAAATTTGCGCTCGACCAGCATGCCATTGTCAGCATTACGGATTTGCAGGGCAACATCACCTACGCCAATGACAAGTTTTGTGAAATCAGCGGCTATGCGCGCGCCGAATTATTGGGGTCCAACCACCGCGTGGTTAATTCTGGTTATCACCCGGCCGCCTTCTTTGATGGGTTGTGGCGTGAGATTTCTCAGGGCGGGGTGTGGCGCGGCGAAATTCGAAATCGCAGAAAAAATGGCGACTTTTATTGGGTCGACGCGACTATTATTCCCTTGCAAGGGGGCGATGGCATGCCCGAGCAATACATCGCGATACGAACCGACATCACCACCCGCAAAACCTTTGAAGCCAAGCTTGCAGAACAATTGCATTTCGTAGAGGTGTTGTTAGAGGCAACGCCCACAGCCATTTACCTCAAAGACTTGAATGGGCGCTACTTGCGCTTTAACAAGGCATTTGAAAATTTGTTCGGTATCCAGCGCAATGATTGGATTGGCAAATCGGTTTTTGACTTGGTGCCAGGTGACTCAGCGCGCATGATTCACGAAAAAGATCAGGCATTGTTTGCAACTGGAAAAGTGCAATCGTACGAGACGGGCTTTACCCAGCGCCGTACAGGCGAAGCGCGAGACGGGCTCTACTGGAAGGCGCCACTTACGGATGCGAACAGCAAGGTGACCGCGTTGGTGGGTACGGTGTTGGACATCACCGACAAAAATTTACTGGAACACGCA
>JBEGPS010000104.1:0-15697 GCA_041181325.1 Pseudomonadota bacterium | reverse complement strand
AAGGCCTGATCCGCCACCGCTGGCGCTGCGAAAAATGCGGCGGTGACGCAAAGCCCGATGGCAAACAGGGAGCGTTTCATGGTGTCTCGTGGGTTGGTTTACAGTCCGTCAATGCGATTTTAGGGCGCTGGGTTGACGGCACTTCATTCTGCGAACAATTTACTGAGGTTGGCTATGTTTTTTTTAGGTTTAGGCTTGCTGCTGTTGGTTCTTAAATCTATGGAAATAAGCCCGGTGGCCAGCTGGCCGTGGCTGGCTGTGCTCGCACCTTTGGGTTTTGCAGTTTTGTGGTGGTGGTGGGCCGATTCCACTGGTTACACCAAGAAAAAAGTCATGCAGCGAGAGAATGCCAAGCGCCAGGCACGTATTGACCGAACCAAAGAAGCCATTGGCACACTTAATCGCAAAAAACGCCGTTGACAGGGGCTGGGCCATAATTGCAGCTCAACCTATTTCGTAACCGCGACCCAACAAACAACACCATGCCAGTTTATCGTTCCAAGACCTCCACTGCCGGCCGCAATATGGCGGGCGCTCGTTCTTTGTGGCGCGCGACCGGCATGAAAGACGACGACTTCAGCAAACCCATCATTGCCGTAGTCAATTCGTTCACGCAGTTCGTGCCCGGCCATGTGCACCTGAAAGACTTGGGCCAATTGGTGGCGCGCGAGATTGAGGCCGCAGGCGGTGTGGCCAAAGAGTTCAACACCATTGCCGTGGACGATGGCATTGCCATGGGCCACGATGGCATGCTCTATTCGCTGCCCAGCCGCGACATCATTGCCGACAGCGTGGAGTACATGGTCAACGCCCATTGCGCGGATGCCATGGTGTGTATCAGCAACTGCGACAAGATCACCCCCGGCATGTTGATGGCTGCTATGCGCCTGAACATCCCCGTGGTGTTTGTGTCCGGCGGCCCGATGGAAGCGGGCAAGGTCAAGCTGCTCAACCCCACCACGCACAAGATGGAGTTCAAAAAGCTCGACTTGATTGACGCCATGGTGATGGCCGCCGACGACAAAGTGAGTGACGCCGATGTGGCCGAAGTGGAGCGCTCAGCTTGCCCCACTTGCGGCAGCTGCTCCGGTATGTTCACTGCCAACTCCATGAACTGCCTGACTGAGGCGCTGGGCTTGTCTTTGCCCGGCAACGGCACGGTGGTGGCCACGCATGCAGATCGCGAACAATTGTTCAAGCGTGCTGGCAGCCTGGCCGTGGAACTCTGCAAGCGTTACTACGAGCAAGATGACGAAACCGTGTTGCCGCGCTCCATGGGCTTCAAGGCGTTTGAGAACGCGATTGCGCTGGACATTGCCATGGGCGGTTCCACCAACACCATTCTGCACATTCTGGCGATTGCGCAAGAAGCCGAAATCGACTTCACCATGGCCGACATCGACCGCATGTCCAAAATCGTGCCGCAGCTGTGTAAAGTGGCACCCAACACCAACAAGTACCACATCGAAGACGTGCACCGCGCAGGCGGCATCATGGGCATACTCGGTGAGCTCGACCGCGCAGGCCGCTTGCACACCGATGTGCCCACCGTGCACAGCAAGACCATGAAAGACGCGCTGGACCAGTGGGACATTGCCCGCAATCCATCGGACGCGGTCAAGACCTTTTATATGGCGGGCCCCGGCGGCATTCCCACGCAAGTGGCATTCAGCCAAGCCGCCCGTTGGCCCAGTCTTGACACAGACCGTGCAGAAGGTTGCATCCGCTCTGGCGAGCATGCATTCAGTCAACAAGGCGGCTTGGCCGTACTGGTCGGCAATATCGCACTCAATGGCTGCGTGGTCAAAACCGCCGGCGTGGACGACGCGCTGATGGTGTTTGAAGGCCCGGCCCATGTGGTGGAGAGCCAAGACGAAGCCGTGGCCAACATCCTGGCCGACAAGGTCAAGGCTGGAGACGTAGTCATCGTGCGCTACGAAGGGCCCAAGGGCGGCCCCGGCATGCAAGAGATGCTGTACCCCACCAGCTACATCAAGTCCAAGGGTTTAGGCAAAGCCTGCGCTCTGCTGACCGATGGTCGCTTCTCCGGCGGCACTTCAGGCCTGTCTATCGGCCACGCTTCGCCCGAAGCGGCTGCGGGCGGTGCGATTGGCTTGGTGCGCAATGGCGACTTGATTCGCATTGACATTCCTAACCGCAGCATCAATGTTCTGGTGTCGGATGAAGAGTTGGCCAACCGCCGTGTGGAACAGGACAAGCTGGGCTGGAAGCCTGCGCAGCCTCGCCCCCGCAAGGTGTCTGCCGCTCTCAAGGCCTATGCCAAGCTGGTGATGTCGGCCGACAAAGGCGCCGTGCGCGATCTGTCTCTACTCGATTAAACCCAATGTCCGGGGCCGTCACAGGCTCTGGATGCAGTCTCTTTTCATGCTGATTCATCCTCAAATCGACCCGATTGCCCTGCAACTCGGGCCGGTCGCCGTGCACTGGTACGGCCTGACTTACCTTGTCGCCTTTGGTCTGTTCATGTTCTTGGGCAGTCGCAGGCTGCGCCACGCACCCTATGTAGCCATGACGGGCAAGGCTACCTGGGCCTACAAAGACGTGGAGGACATCTTGTTTTTGGGGGTCATGGGCGTGGTACTGGGCGGGCGCATCGGTTATTGCCTGTTTTACAAGCCCGGCTACTACGCCATGCACCCGCTGGAGGTGTTTTATGTGTGGCAGGGCGGCATGAGTTTTCATGGCGGCATGCTGGGTGTGATTGCATCCATGGTGTGGTTTGCACACTCACGCGGCAAGTCGTTTTGGGAGGTGGCTGACTTTGTCGCCCCTTGCGTGCCAACAGGGCTGGCGTCTGGCCGGGTGGGTAACTTCATCAACGGCGAACTCTGGGGCCGTTTGGCAGACCCTGCGCTGCCCTGGGGCATGGTGTTTCGGGGTGCGGGTGATTTGCCACGCCATCCGTCACAGGTGTACCAGTTCCTGATGGAGGGGCTGCTGCTGTTTGTGCTGCTGTGGTTTTACGCGCGCACTGGGCCAAAGCGAGGCCAGATGGCGGCAGCTTTTTTGTTTGGCTACGGTGTGTTTCGCTTTATTGCCGAGTTTTTCCGTGAGCCTGATGCACACTTGGGCCTGTTGAGCTTGGGTATGAGCATGGGGCAATGGTTATGTGTACCAATGGTGGTGGGTGGTGGGGTGTTATGGCTGTGGTGCGCAAAACGCGCAAGCACATCGAGGTAGTTTTTAGGGTAATTACTGATGGAAAATGCAGCGTAAAAATTGATAATTACGCGTAATTACAAGTAATCACAATCCCTGATGCGTCCGGTACATAACTCTTTGCACGATGAAGTCGCAGCCACCCTGCGAGAGCAAATATTCTCAGGTGAGCTGCCTGCGGGTACCTTTATCGATGAGTTGACCTTGTGCGAGCGTTGGAAAATTTCACGCACGCCCCTGCGAGAGGCCCTCAAGGTGCTGTCGTCTGAAGGCCTTGTGCGTCACGAGCCACGTCGTGGCAGTTTTGTGAAAGAGGTCACAGAAAAAGATCTTGATGAAATATTTCCGGTCATTGCTTTGCTGGAAGGGCGTTGTGCTTTCGAGGCAGCCCGCAATGCCAGTGACACCGATTTGGCAGAGTTAGATGCCATGCACCAAAGCCTCATTCTGTGCGCCAAGGAAAAGCGGATCAACGACTACTACGCTATGAATTTCAATATCCACGAAGCCATCATCACATTGGCCAACAACCGGTGGTTGGCGCAAGTGATTGCTGATTTGCGCAAGATACTGAAGCTGGCGCGGTTGCAACAGCTGCACGCACCAGGTCGACTAGAGCAAAGCCTGTCAGAGCATTTGGCGATTTATGCTGCACTTCGGCAGCGCGATTGCGAAGGTGCGGATGCCGCTATGCGAGGTCATTTGTTACGACAGCGCGAGGCTTTACGTGAACTTGCTCGTACCCAAAAAAGTAGGTTGCTATCATGAGCCAAGATTCCTGGATTAGTCGCAATGTCTCAAAATGGTTACCTAAAGAGGGTGGGCGAAAGCCAGTCTCACCGGCAGCCGACCAGCCGCGGGTTGTGACCAAAGGCAGTGCAGCCGCTAAAGGATCGGCTCCTGTGCGTTCAATCCGCGAACGTCTCCAAGCTGCCTTACGCCAAAAGGGTGAAGCTTTGTCGCCAAGGGTGTTGCGCCGGGTATTACAGGAGTTGCAGGGTGTCATCGATGGCCGGGTTAGTGAAGTAGAGGGTGGACGTCGCGCCGCTTCGCTAGCCACATGGTACGCAGGAGCCACCCTCGAGCGGCGTCGCGATATGTGGCTGCTCATGAGTGAGCAATTCATGGCGGATGTCCAAAAGGTGAAAGCTGCGCAAGCCCAATACGCTGCGGCGTTGGGAACGCCCGATGAGGCAGCTGCAGAAGTGCATTTTCGGCGTGCTACGGTGTCCCCCCGTCGCCGACTTTTACAGCGGTTTAGTGCCAGCCCTGATGGCGTTGCCTTTTTGGTTGATGTGCGTGCAGAAATGCAGCCTTTCCTCAAAGGTGATAAGCGCTTGCTAGCTCTGGATGTCGAGATGGAGTACATGTTTTCCACTTGGTTTGACGTCGGTTTTCTCGACCTGCGTCGCATCAGCTGGGATTCGCCCGCTTCATTGATCGAAAAGCTAATTGCCTATGAGGCAGTGCATGACATCAAGAGTTGGGCCGACGTGAAAAACCGGCTGGATTCCGACCGTCGGTGCTACGGATTTTTTCACCCACGCCTGTCGGGTGTGCCTCTGATTTTTGTGGAAATAGCGTTGGTGGATGAACTTGCCAGCCAGATTGCCCCCCTATTGGATGAGTCGGCAGCACCCGCCGATATCAAGAATGCGTCTACCGCGATTTTCTACTCCATCAGCAACACCCAGGCGGGCTTGCGCGGGGTCAGCTTTGGGGATTCTTTGATCAAGCGGGTGGTAGATAGTCTGAAAGAAGAATTCCCCAAACTCAAGACGTTCTCAACGTTGTCGCCGATTCCCGGTTTTCGGAGTTGGATTGCAAAAAATGCAGACATGCTGCTGGATAAGCTCGATGACAAGGAGCGCGAAGCCCTTGGTCGCGCTGTCGGCTTTAATCCACCCCGCGCAGAACATTTTTTTACTGCGGTCGATAGTGCTGCAGGGTTGTCAGAAAAATCGCCTGTGCGCGCTTTGCTGATGCGCAGTGCAGCGCAGTACCTAGGGCAGGCGTTTGACGGTGATAAGCCACTAGATGCGGTGGCGCGCTTTCATCTGGGTAACGGTGCCCGCGTGGAACGCATCAATTGGGCCGGTGATTTGTCCGTCAAAGGCAATAAGCAGTCTTACGGTTTGATGGTGAATTACCTTTACGACCTGAGGCGGCTAGACAAGCATCGCTCGCTTTTGGCGCAAGGAAAAATCCCGATGTCGGCCAGTGTGCAAGCGTTGTTGGACGGTGGAATTGTGTGATATTTTTCAAAAATTAGGAGACAAAAATGAACTTAACAAGACGTAATTTGGTAGCGGCGGCAGGTGCGGGGGTACTCGGCACCATGACCGGTAATAGCTGGGGTCAGGTAGGTAGCGGTTTGAAAATCTCCCACCAATTTCCTGGTGGCACTTTGACCGAAGGAGATTTTCGCGACCGTTTGTGTCGCAAGTTCGCGGCAGATATCGAGAAAAAAACGGGTGGTGCACTTAAGGCATCGGTGTACCCTGGATCGTCTCTAATGAAGACCAACGCTCAGTTTTCTTCCATGCGCAAGGGTGCTTTGGACATGAGTCTGGTGCCATTGTCTTACGCAGGGGGAGAGGTTGCCGAAACCAATATCGGCCTGATGCCTGCTTTGGTGCCCAGTTACGAACAAGGTGCAGCCTGGAAAAATGCAGAAGTGGGCAAGCTGCTAAGTAAAGTGTTGGACGACAAAGGCATTGTGGTTGTCAGCTGGATCTGGCAAGCCGGTGGTGTGGCCAGTCGTACCCGTCCGCTGCTCACACCCGATGATGCCAAGGGCCTCAAAGTGCGTGGCGGTAGCCGCGAAATGGACATGATGCTCAAACAGGCCGGCGCATCGGTGATTACCTTGCCATCCAACGAAATCTACGCGGCTATGCAGACCGGTGCGATGGATGCAGCGATGACATCGAGCACCAGCTTTATCTCGTTCAAATTGGAAGAAATTGCCAAACACCTAACCACAGGCCGCGACAAGACTTACTGGTTCATGTTTGAGCCCTTGATGATGTCTAAAGAAGTGTTTGCCAAGCTACCCAAGGCCCAACAAGACGTGGTCATGGCGGTAGGTGCCGATATGGAGGTGTTTGCCAAAGACGCAGCCCGCGCCGATGACAAAGCAGCAGCTGATATTTATGCCAAGGCAGGTGCCAAGGTATATGACATGGACGAAGCCACCTTGAGGAAATGGCAGGTCATTGCCCGCGAAACTGCGTGGAAAGACTTCAACGAGAAAAACGAGTCCTGCGCTGCGCTGCTGAAGGCCGCACAAAAGCTGCTATGAGCCATGGTGTTCAACCCGCTAACGCGGTGGCGGTTATGGACCCGCACACGCCCCATTGGCTGCAACCACTTGCTAGATTGCTGCTCTGGATCAACCAGGTCATGGTCATGATGGGCATGGTGGCACTATTGGTTGCCTCCTGCGTACTGACTTACAGCGTGATTTCTCGTTACGTCATGCAGGCATCGACCGACTGGCAGGACGAGGCCGCTGTGTTTTGTCTAGTGGGAGCCACCTTTATGTGTGGTGCATTTGTGCAGGCGATGCGCGGGCATGTGGGTATTGAGGCGATTGCAGGCTTGATGCCGCCTTCGCTCAATGCGCTTCGCCTGGTCTTTGTGGATTTGCTCGGTACCTTGTTTTGCACATTTTTTTCCTGGAAGTCGTGGGTGCTTTTTCATGAGGCTTGGGTCGAAGGGCAGACCACATCGTCCTCTTGGGCTCCGCCCCTTTGGATTCCGTACGCCCTAATGGCTGCTGGCATGACGCTTTTGGCGTTGCAACTGGCCGTGCAGTTGGTTGCTAGCACGAACGCGTTTGGTAAAAAAATGCAGGGAGTCAAGGTATGAGCATGCTCACTATGGGGCTGTTATTTGGCCTGGTCACGTTGCTGTTCATGTTTTCAGGTGCGCCTATCTCATTTGCCTTGGGCAGCGTGGCAGTGCTCTTTATGTACTGGTTCATGCCAGCATCGGCACTGAACACCGTAACTCAAAACGTTTACGAAGAGATGGCCAGCATCACTTTGCTGTCAATCCCGTTATTTATCTTGAAAGGGGCGGCCATAGGCAAGTCTCGGGCAGGTCAAGACCTGTATGCTGCTATGCACGTCTGGATGGGACGCATTCCGGGGGGCTTGGGTATTGCGAATGTCTTCGCCTGTGCCTTATTTGCAGCCATGGCCGGGTCTAGCCCTGCTACGTGTTCTGCGATTGGCAGCGCGGGTATTCCCGAGATGCGCAAGCGTGGCTACTCGCCTGGGTTTGCCGCAGGCATTATTGCTGCTGGTGGCACGCTGGGTATCTTGCTGCCCCCCTCAGTGACGATGATTTTGTATGCGGTGGCTGCTGAGCAATCGTTGGGGCGCCTGTTTCTAGCGGGCATCATGCCCGGCTTGCTGCTTGTGGGCTTGTTCGCGGCCTATGCTGTTGTGCGTTATCGCCACGAATACAAGTTGGCAGAGGCTGAGTTCAAACGCACTGGCGCTGCTTCGGCTTTGCTATCGGAAGAAACTTTTACTACCCGTGAAAAGTTTGAAATGTTGCCCCGTGTGGTGCCGTTCGTCTTGCTCCTGGTGGGTGTCATGGTGGCTTTGTATGGCGGCTTTGCTACACCCAGTGAAACCGCAGGGTTGGGCGCTTTGATGGCGTTGGCATTGATCGCGGTGATTTACGGTGTCTGGCGGCCTCGTGATGTGGCACCGATCCTGACCGCCACGCTTCGCGAATCGACCATGCTGATGATGATTATCGGCATGTCTTTGCTGTTCTCATACGTCATGAGTTATTTGCACATCAGCCAGTCCACTGCGGAGTGGGTGGTGGGCATGCACCTTTCCAAATGGGTCTTGCTGGCGGCTGTGCTGGTGATGGTGATTTTGCTCGGCTTCTTCTTGCCACCTGTCAGCATTATTTTGATGACTGCGCCTATCATTTTGCCACCGCTCAAAGCTGCTGGCTTTGATCTGATTTGGTTTGGTGTACTGATGACCATCGTGATGGAGACTGGGTTGATTCATCCGCCGGTGGGCTTGAACATTTTTGTGATCAAGAACATAGCGCCTGACATTGCACTGAAAGACATCATCTGGGGGGTATTGCCCTTTGTGGTTTTGATGCTACTGGCAGTGGTTTTGATTTGCATCTTCCCGGGCATTGCTACGGCGCTGCCGGATGCAGTGATGGGTGTTGCCGCGGTCAAAGTATGAGTGGTACGGTTGCACTTCGCGTCGAAGGCTCACTGGCCTTGGTAGCGCTGGAGCACACCGGCAAATTCAACGCCATATCGCGCTCCATGTGGCTGCAGCTTAAAGCGGTGTTCGAAACTATCCAGATTGACGCCAGTGTGCGTTGTGTGGTGGTAAGGGGACAGGGCGGGCATTTTTGTGCGGGTGGCGACATCAGTGAATATCCCAGCTTCCGTTTCGATGCCGCGCAGCTGGCGCACTTTCATGAGACCGAAGTGTGGGGCGGACTGAACGCCATGCTGCAGTGTGATGTGCCCATCGTGGCCCAGATCGAAGGTAATTGCATGGGTGCTGGGCTGGAGATCGCCAGTTGTTGCGACCTGCGCCTGGCTGCTAGTGACGCCAAATTTGGTGCACCTATTGCACGCTTGGGGTTCCCTATGGCACCCAAAGAGGCTGCCTTGGTGGGCGCAGCGGTTGGAAACACCACTGCCCGTGCCATGCTGTTGGGGGCAGAGGTGTTTGATGCAGCCCATATGCAAACACATGGCTTTTTGACCCACACCATGGACGTGACCGAACTGGCAGTCCATGTGCAGGCCACGGCTCGGCGCATTACCAGCCTGTCCCCGCAAGCTGCTCGTATGAATAAACAGACATTGAGAAGAAATATGCCTGTAGCACCCGTGGAATCTGCGCAAGCAGCTACTAATTTTATAGCAAATTCAAGTTTATATGCCTATGCCGATAGCGCGGAGCACCGCGAAGGCATAGCCGCTTTTTTAGACAAACGACCTCCTAATTTCTAAACGACTTACGGCCATGACACCTACCACTGCCAAACCCACTGCCGGCACCCCTGCCAACGCCAATCTATTTGCCGCGTTGTCAGCATCTTTTCCCGCCGACCGCAGCGCCTGCGCGGTAGAGACGGAAACCGGCTTAATCTACTCATGGCAAGACTTGCTCGACTCAACTGCCATGGTGGCTAACCTGTTGGGTTCACTCGAATTGCCGCATGGCTCGCGTATTGCCGTGCAGGTTGAAAAATCGGTGGAAGCACTGATTTTGTACCTCGCCACGCTGCGCGCCGGGTTGGTGTATTTACCGCTGAACACGGCCTACCAAAGCGCCGAGATGGCCTACTTTATTGAAGACGCTCAGCCTGCCGTGGTGGTTTGCAGTGGCAAAAACTTTGGCTGGGTCAGCAAGATGGCGTTTTTGGCAGGTACCGGCCACGTGTTTACCTTGAACGATGACCGTAGCGGCACTTTGTTAGACCGGGCGGGCCAGTTTTCGAACCAGCACACAGTGGCTCAAAGCCAAACCAACGATTTGGCCGCCATCATTTACACCAGTGGCACAACCGGGCGCAGCAAAGGGGCCATGCTGTCGCATGGCAACCTGCTCAGTAATGCCTTGGTGCTGCAAAAGTACTGGGGCTGGCGTACCGCGAGTGAGGGGGGCGACGTGCTGATTCATGCATTGCCCATCTTCCATGTGCACGGCTTGTTTGTGGCTATCCACGGTGCATTGATCAATGGCAGCAAGATGATTTGGCACGCCAAGTTCGACCCCAAGGCGGTGCTGCAGGCTATGCCGCGCGCCACGGTGTTCATGGGCGTGCCCACCTTGTATGTTCGTCTACTCAATGAGGCAGGCTTAACCAAAGATGCGGTGCGCAATATGCGCTTGTTTGTGTCAGGCTCTGCCCCCATGCTGATCGAGACGTTTAACGACTGGCAGCAGCGTACGGGGCATGCTATTTTGGAGCGCTACGGGATGTCAGAAACCGTAATGCTAACTTCTAATCCAGGGCTATCTATTGACGGAAAGCGCGTAGGCGGTACCGTCGGTAAGCCACTCCCTGGTGTGCAACTACGGGTACAAGACGATGCGGGCAAGCCGCTGCCAGTGGGGGAGATTGGCGGCATTCAAGTCAAAGGACCCAGCGTGTTCCAGGGCTACTGGCACATGCCTGAGAAGACTGCGCAAGAGTTCACTGCAGACGGTTTTTTTATGACTGGAGACGTGGGCAAAGTGGATGCCAGTGGCTATGTGACTATTGTGGGCCGCAGCAAGGACCTCATCATCAGCGGTGGCTACAACGTGTACCCAGCGGAAATTGAGGGCTATATCAACGCATTACCAGGCGTAGCCGAGAGCGCGTTGGTGGGGGTGCCCGATGCTGACTTTGGTGAAGTTGGCGTTGCAGTGGTGATTGCCAAGGCGGGTGCTGAGCTGGACGCTGCGGCGATCATCACGCAACTCAAGTCCATGTTGGCTAATTTCAAAATTCCCAAGCGCTGCTATGTCGTGCCAGAACTACCCCGCAATGCCATGGGCAAAGTGCAAAAAAATTTACTGCGCAACCAGTACCAAACCGCCGTCTAGTGGGAATTTTGTTTTTTTCGGTGGCATAAATTGCTGCGGCTGCTTGGGCTAGCGTCGCCCTAAATCGGGCGTATTATTGTTTTAATAATTCCACAACCACCAGAGGACTTTTTATGCGCATTTCACAGCTAACGCTCAGCAAAATTGGGCCCGCTGAGGCCGATTTCAGCGTGTTGATGGCATTAAAGCCGCAGTGGGTCATTGCGTTGGGATCGGCGGCGGCGCTTCAAGCCGGGGCCGGTGCCTTGGCAGCGGCGTTTCCAGAAGCCTCTCGCATGGGGTGTTCTACGGCGGGTGAAATTTCTGGTGCTGGCGTGACCGATGGCACGCTGGTAGTTACAGCCCTGGCATTTGATAAGGCCCATATCAAGCAGGCCAGCACTGTGCTGAACGGCATGGACGATTCCTTTGACGCCGGGCGTAGGCTCGCTCTGGACTTGCCCTTGGAGGGGCTACGTGCCATTGTTATTTTGGGCCAAGGTGTGAAAATAAACGGCAGCGCTGTTTTGTCGGGCTTGGTCGATGTAGTGGGACCGCACATTCCGATTACCGGGGGCTTGGCAGGCGATGGTGGCGCTTTTGTCGAGACTTGGGTTCTCGATAACCAAGGTGTGAGCAACGATCGTATTGTCTGCATGGGCCTGTATGGTGAGGATTTGGTGTTTTCGCACGGCTCTTTCGGCGGGTGGTCGCCATTTGGCCCAGCGCGCCAAGTTACCCGTTGCGATAACAATGTTCTCTATGAGCTAGACGGTGAGCCAGCTTTGGATGTTTATAAGCGTTACCTCGGTGAGCACGCTAAAGACTTACCTGCATCAGGCTTATTGTTTCCGTTTGCAATGCTGGGCAAAGACCACAATGAGTTGGGCATTATTCGTACTATTTTGGGTATTGACGAAAAAAATGGAAGCCTGACCCTTGCAGGTGACATTGTTCCAGACGGGTATCTCAAGCTAATGCATGCCAGTACCGACGCGCTGGTAAGCGGTGCAGAAACCGCTGCCCAAGCCAGCCGCGGCAATACGTCCCCAGACCAGGCGGGTTTAGCCTTGTTGGTAAGTTGTGTGGGGCGCAAACTGGTGATGGGCGGGCGCGTTGATGAAGAAGTAGAGGTTGTTGCCGACTTGTACGGTAGCAACACTACATTTGCGGGCTTTTACTCTTACGGTGAGATCAGTCCGCACGCGGGTCTCATGTCCTGCAAACTGCACAACCAGACTATGACTATCAGCTATATTTCTGAGACGTTGTAAATCTGGGACAGCTACAGCGAAAGCACTAGGACGCGCATGCACAAGCTATTGGCTCGACAAATGAAACGCGTTTTAGGCGTGGAAGAACAGCATTTGGGCGACGTTTTTCAGGAAATGGCGCAATTGGTCGCGTCAGGTGCTGTCTCCCCCCAGTTGGCGAAGGTACTCAGTGGAATGCCGAATTTTATTGAGCGGGTGGATGACGCATACCGGCAAAACGATCGCGACCTGGACCTGAAGTCGCGAAGCTTGGAGCTTAGTTCTGCAGATTTGTACGAGAGCAACACCCAGTTACGGGGCGAACTATCAAGCCGCAAGCGGGCCATAGATACGCTGCGTACGGTTGCCATGGGTTTGATGGACTTTGTGGATTTAGACCAGCCTGCATTGACGCACGACAACCTGGAAGACTTGTCATCGTTGCTGACCAATTTGGTAAAAGAAAAGCACGATAACGAGCGTGACTTGCAGGTCGCACTGGTAGACCTTGCGCACCAAAAGTTTGCATTAGACCAGCACGCCATCGTCAGCACGACCGATATGCACGGCAACATCATCTATGCCAATGACAAGCTGTGCGAAATCAGCGGCTATTCGCGCACTGAGTTGATGGGACAAAATCATCGATTGATCAATTCGGGTGTGCATTCTCAGGGCTTCTTTGCTAACCTGTGGAACACCATCGTGGGTGGCGAGGTGTGGCATGGCGAGATTTGTAACAAAAACAAAGCCGGCGAGTTGTATTGGGTTAACGCCACCATCGTGCCGCTGCGCGACGATGACGGTGCCCCCTCCATGTTCATAGCCATTCGCACCGACATTACCGAGCGTAAGCGAATGGAGAGCACGATCAAGGCCGCTGAAGCGCGCTTGAGAAACATCACCAACACCGTGCCAGGCGTTGTGTACCAGTGTGAGGTCGCCGGCGAAGATGTGAGGTTCACCTTTATCAGCGAACGCATTCGAGAGGTTCGTGGGCTGGGGCGCAAACAGGTGTTGGCCAATCCTTATGTGATTACAGACCAAATGTTGCCGGAAGACCGGGACCGTGTTCACCATGACGTGCTCGAAGCGGCCCGCTTGCAACGCGCATACAGCTCGGAATACCGCATTCGCATGGACGAAGGCGAGGTGCGTTGGATTCGCACCGAGATGATCCCTGCACAGGAACTCTCTCCTACGGGTGCAACTGTTTTTACCGGTATGTGGTTTGACGTTACACAAATCAAAGAAGCCGATGCGCGCTTGCGCGAGGTTACCAACAACATACCGGTTGCCGTGTTTCAGTATTTTGTTTCTGTTCATGGGCAGTTTTCCATTTTGTTTATCAGTCACGCAATCGAAACCATGTGTGGCTTGACCCCCGAAGAGCTGAGAGCAGATGCAACTGGATTTTTGCGCCAAGTGCATCCCGAAGATGTCGCTGCAGTGGGCAAATCGCTGACAGATTCGCACAGCGCTGGTTCGCCCTGGAGCCATGACTTTCGTATGGTGCATAAGCAAACACAGCAGATTGTGTGGGTGCATGGCGAGTCGCAACGTGCTCTGGGCACTGGAAAAGCGGCATGGAACGGCTACCTCACCGACGTTTCTGCAGCTAAAGGTATTTCTGAGGAATTGCAAAAGGCCAAGGACGAAGCTGAAGCCGCCAGCAAGGCGAAATCTGACTTTTTGGCCAATATGAGCCATGAAATTCGTACGCCGATGAATGGTGTCATGGGTATGACGGATTTGCTCTTGGATACAACGCTGGATACCGAGCAATTCGAGTATGTGAACATCGTCAAGTCATCGGCAGACGCACTGCTGCGCGTGATCAACGATATTTTGGATTTCTCCAAAATTGAGGCCGGTAAGCTGCAGATCGAGCATATTGGCTTTCACCTTGGTCACACCGTGGATGACACGCTCAAAGCGTTGGCCATGCGCGCGCACAGCAAGGGTCTGGAGCTGGTCTGCGACATTGCCCCGGAAGTGCCTATGGCACTTATGGGTGACCCGGGGCGATTGCGCCAAATTTTGGTGAATTTGATCGGTAATTCACTCAAATTTACCAGCGTGGGCGAAGTCGTTTTGCGTATCTCGCGTGAGCACGATGTAGACGGTGCATGCAAACTGCATATGGCCATCGTGGATTCGGGCATTGGCATTGCCGCCGATAAGCTAAGTAGCATTTTTGAAGCTTTTTCTCAGGAAGACAGCTCTATCACTCGCAAATACGGTGGTACCGGGCTGGGTCTGACGATCTGCGCGCGCCTGGTTGAGGCGATGGGGGGGCGTATTTGGGTGGAAAGCGAGTTGGGCAAGGGCAGCGTTTTTCATTTCACGGTGGCTTTGCAAGAAGACGACAGTGTGGTGGACCATACCGTGCCGCCGGTGGCCTTGAAGGGGCTGCGCGTTTTGCTCGTGGATGATAATGATGTGAATCGTCTGGTACTGTCTCGCAGCCTGGAAGTTGCTGGTATGTCGGTGGTCAGCATGGCCTCTGGTGCGCAGGCGTTGGAATGGTTGGCGCGCGCCAATGCAGTGCCCTGTGAGGTGGTGCTACTAGATGCCCAAATGCCAGAAATGGATGGATTTACAGTGGCTGAACGCATTTCTGCGATGGCCATGGTGCCCAAAATTCCTATGGTGATGTTGTCCTCGGCCGGGCTTAAAGGGGATGCACAACGCTCCCGAGAGGTGGGCATCTTGGGCTACGTGTCCAAGCCTATCTTGCGTGACGAGTTGCACCAGGTGGTTGCGCGTGTGTTGCAGCTGGATACGAAGGCTTCTCAGGCGTTGGTGACGCGCCATTCGGTGAAAGAAAAAGAAGCGTCTTTGGAGGTGCTGTTGGTAGAGGACCATGCTATCAACCAAAAACTCGCCGTTGCGCTGTTAGAACGTTGGGGCCATCGAGTGACGGTGGCTGGCAATGGGCAAATTGCGTTGGATGCATTGGCACAGCGTACGTTTGACGTGGTGTTGATGGACATGATGATGCCTGTCATGGATGGCCTTGAAGCCACTCGCCATATTCGGGCCGGTGAAACCGACCGGCATGTGCCCATTGTGGCCATGACCGCCAATGCAATGGATGCAGATCGCGATCGTTGTATTGAGGCCGGCATGGACGAATACTTGTCTAAACCCATAAAGGCGCAAGAGCTGCAAGCCATGCTAAGGCGCGTCACCGAAGTCAAAAAAGTGGCCCCACAGCCACCATTGGCCCCTCCTGTCGAGTTGCAGGCAGCGAGTCCATTTTCTGTGCGCGAGTTTGACTATGCCGCCGGCTTGGCACATATGGACCAAGAGGTGCGCAGCATTATTGAGCAGGTGTTTGTGAACCAATGGCCCGTCGATTTGGAGAAATTGCGCATGGCGCTGCAGGGTAGGGATGTGCCAGCGGCTGTAAGAACGGCACATGCTCTGAAAGGCACGTTGGCAATGTTTGGCGCGGTGCCAGCCAGCGAGTTAGCACATCAAATTGAAGCCTTGGCTTATGGCCCCGACGCCCGTTTGGCGGGGGCACTGGTTGATTCATTGCAGGTGCAAGTGGTGCAATTATTGGCTGCAATGGGCCACGGCAAATAAGCCCAACGCACAGACGGGTAGTGAATAATCTCGGTTCGAAAGGTGGAGCACCTGTGCTACAAAAAGTTTTGATCGTTGACGACACCG
>JBEGPS010000103.1:0-2782 GCA_041181325.1 Pseudomonadota bacterium | reverse complement strand
GGCGGGCGCGCCGCTGCAAGACTTGGTGCGGGCGATTCCCCATTGGCGGCTGTGGGCGTTGTCTGACCGCGCGCCCATGCGCAGTGCGGCAGAGCATGCACGTGGGCGCGTGGCGCTATTGGGCGATGCCGCGCACCCCATGCGGCCCTATTTGGCACAAGGGGCGGGCATGGCTATAGAAGACGCCGCCGAGCTGGCCCACGCTTTGCAAGGTGATGTAGATGACATACCTGCTGCGTTGCAGCGCTATGCGCAGGCACGGTGGAGGCGCAATGCGCGCGTGCAGGCGCGGGCCATTCGCAATGGCGAGGTCTTTCATATGCAAGGCTTTATGCAGTTCAGCCGCGACCTGTCGCTCAAGATCTTGGGGCCACGCCTCATGGCGCTGCCTTGGCTTTACGGCGGCGGGCCGGTTAGGCCATAGTGCTATCAAAAAAATAGCTGCTTACGCACATCCCGTTTGGCGAAAAGCCTAATTTGCCTTCAGGTCACCGCGTGCTTTTGGTTGAACTCCGGCTTTTGCCACTCTTGGGTTTGCAGCACCTGGCGCAGATGTTCCACGGCAGTCCACACGTCTTCAAAACCGATATACAGCGGTGTGAACCCAAACCGCAAAATGTCTTTGTGCACGCCACCATCTCCGGCGCGGAAGTCTCCAATCACACCGCGGGCAATCAGCGCCTGCACGATGGCAAACGCTCCCGAGCCGTGCGCTGAGTGTTCACGCGTAAGGCACACCTGCGAGCCGCGCTGCGCATGGGCGCGGGGCGTGGCCAAGCCCAGACCAAATCCTTGGCAACGTTGCTCCACCAGCTCAATAAACAGGTCGGTGAGTGCTAGCGATTTGGTTCGCAAAGCAGCCATGCCCCCCAAGGCTTGGGCGGCCTTGAATCCATTCAGCCCGCACTCCAGCAGCGACAGGCTCACGATAGGCTGTGTGCCGCACAAGTAACGCGTGATGCCGGAGGCAGGCTGGTAGTCCGCTGTAAATGCAAACGGCGAGGCGTGGCCCCACCAGCCCGACAGGGGCTGCCAAAAGCGGTTCGCGTGTTGGGGGTTGACCCACACAAATGCGGGCGCACCGGGGCCACCATTGAGGTATTTGTAACCGCAGCCAATCGAAAAATCGGCGCCTGCACCCACTAAATCCACGGGCACGGCACCAGCGCTGTGCGCGAGGTCCCACACTGTCAATGCGCCTGCTTGGTGGGCTGCGACCGTGATGGTTGCCATGTCGTGCATGGCACCGGTGCGATAGTTCACGTGGGTGAGCATCAGCACAGCCACCTGGTCGGTCAGTGCTGCGGTAATGTCTTCGGGCTCCATCAGTTGCAAGGTGTAGCCGCGCTCTTTGCACAGGCCTTCTGCGATGTACAGGTCGGTAGGGAAGTTGCTGCGCTCGCTCACTACCACGCGGCGCTGGGGCGCATCTTGCTGGGCAATGGTTAGCGCGGCTGACAGCACTTTGAACAGGTTGATGGAGGTGCTGTCGGTCACCACTACCTGGTCGGGGCCGGCACCAATCAGTGGCGCAATTTGGTTGCCCAGGCGTTGGGGCAGGTTGAACCAGCCGGCGGTGTTCCAGGAGCGGATCAGGCCTTGGCCCCATTCTTGGGTGACCACCTCAGCCGCGCGGGCCGGTGCGGCTTTGGGCATAACACCCAGCGAGTTCCCATCCAGGTAAATCACACCCTCAGGAATAAAAAACAGCTCTCGCAGAGTGCGCAGTGGGTCGGCTGCATCGCGCTCTTGGCACTCTTGGTGGGTGATCATGGTGGTTCTTACTACAGTGAGTTCAAGGCGTTCAGGGCGTGGCGGCTACGCGCGCGGTTGCAGGCGTCGCTGCCTTCTTCAAACTCGCGACAGGGCGAGGGGCGCCATTCGTAAATACCGCATCCCACCTGTTTGCCCACGGTTCCGGTCAGTGCGGCACAGCGAATCGGAACGTAATCGGTGCCACGCATGCGCCACGTGTTGCCATTCAATTCGTTGGCCAAGCCGGAGGGCACACTGCCGCCTTCAATGTCCATTTCGTACACAGAAAAGTCCACCCTAAAGCACGCACAGCAAGCTCCGCAGGTTGTACAGGCGCTCATGGCTAGAGTTGTCCCAGCAGCAGGTATTCCATGAGTGCTTTTTGCACATGCATGCGGTTTTCTGCTTCGTCCCACACCACGCTTTGCGCTCCGTCAATCACCTCGGCCTCCACCTCTTCGCCGCGGTGGGCGGGTAGGCAGTGCATGAACAAAGCATCTGGTGCGGCTATGCCCATCATCTCGCGGTTCACGCACCAGGCGGCAAAGGCCTCGCGGCGCACTTCGTTCTCGGCCTCATAGCCCATGCTTGTCCAAACATCGGTAGTGACCAGGTCTGCACCTCGGCAGGCGTCCAGCGGGTTGCTATAAGTTTTATAGCTTCCTGCGCCGGTCTGGTGTGGGGCAGCAGCGGTTTTTTCATTAACTTCGTAGCCGCTTGGTGTGCTGACGCGCAAATGGAACCCCATCAGGGCGGCAGCCTGCAGCCAGGTGTTGGCCATGTTGTTGCCATCACCTACCCATGCTACGGTTTTGCCTTGAATCGGGCCCCGGTGCTCGATGTAGGTGAAGATGTCCGCCAGAATCTGGCAGGGATGAAATTCGTTGGTCAGCCCGTTGATCACCGGCACGCGCGAGTTGGCGGCAAAAGCTTCGAGCTTGGTTTGCTCATAGGTGCGAATCATCACAATGTCCGTCATGCGGCTGATGACTTTGGCGCTGTCTTCAATCGGCTCAGACCTGCCCAG
>JBEGPS010000102.1:0-11010 GCA_041181325.1 Pseudomonadota bacterium | reverse complement strand
TTGACTTCGGTTTTGCCGTGGACTGGATGCGCAAAGACCTCGGCCTGGTGCTGGACGAGGCCAAGCGCAATGGCGCACGCCTGCCGGTGACGGCCTTGGTGGACCAGTTTTATGCCGATGTGCAGCACATGGGCGGCAAACGCTGGGACACCAGCAGCCTGATCAAGCGGCTGAAATAGCCACTGCATTGGCGCTGGGCACTTTCTATCTGCCCATAAAAAAACGGCCCTCGCGGGCCGTTTTTAATTGATGCTTGGCTACCTTCAAATCAGTAGGAAGACTTAGTCGGTTCGGGCGCGCTCGATGGCTGGGGCAGCATGCGGGTCAGTTCTTCTTCGCTGATGATTTCCAGTACCCGCACCAAGCGCTGTACGCCTGGAGTGGCGGTAATCACTTCGGTGGCTCGGTTGGCTTCGCGCTGGGTCACACGGCCCATGATGTAGGTCACGCCATGCTCGGTGCGAATTTTGAACGAATTGGCAAACAAGTCTTTGGCATCTACCAGTCCTGCTTTGACCCGGCCGGTGACCAGCGAATCGGACGAACGTTGCGTCAAAGTAGAGTTGCCCATAACGGCCAGCTCATTCACCACATTGCGCACGTTTTCTACGCCAGACACCACCTTTTCGACCAGTGCCTTGTCTTGTGCGCTGGGCACCTCGCCGGTGATTAACACTTGGCGGTTGTAGCTGGTTACGCTGACATTCACGCGGTCACCCAAGTTTTCGCGCACGCGGTTGGCAGCTTTGACTTCAATGCCCTCGTCTTCCACCACGGTGCCAGAGGTGCGGCGGTCAGTAGCCACCAGCGTGCCCATCACTGCGCTGCCCACCATCAGGGGGAAACAGGCGGTCAGGCCGCCCAGTGTGCCCCCCGCTAATACCAGCGCGAGGCTGAGGCGTTTAAGAGAATGCTTCATGTATTGGTTTCCTGGTCGCCCAAAAGCTGGGCATCGACCGCATCGCAAATGCAATGCAGCGTGAGTAAATGCACTTCTTGAATGCGGGCAGTGCGCTGGCTGGGCACACAGATGTGCACGTCAGTTTCACGTAGCACATGGGCCATTTTGCCGCCGTCGCGCCCGGTTAGGCCCACAACCACCATCTCGCGCGCGTGGGCAGCTTCAATAGCTGCCAACACATTGGCTGAATTGCCGCTGGTGGAAATCGCCAGCAACACGTCGCCAGGCAACCCCAGCGCACGTACTTGGCGCGAAAAGATCACATTGAAATCGTAGTCGTTGGCAATCGCAGTAATGATGGAGCTATCAGTGGTGAGCGCAATCGCACCCAGCTCTGGGCGCTCGCGCTCAAAGCGCCCCACAAACTCTGCCGCGAAGTGCTGTGCGTCGGCCGCCGAGCCGCCGTTGCCACAGGCCAGCACTTTGCCGCCACTGGTCACGCAGGCCAACATGGCTTGCACGGCAGCGGCAATGGGCTTGCTCAGAATTTGTGCTGACTGGTATTTCAGGTCGGCACTGTCAATAAAGTGTTGTTCAATTCGTTGTTCCAGCATGGTGCGGATGATACCGCGCCCCTCAAAGCCCACTTTTTTGCTATGTGTCAGCTGGCATCAAACGCTCCGGGCAGCCACTGCACGCCGGCTTGCTCCAGCACCACAACATCAAAGCGACACGGCGGCAGGGTACGCAGTTGCATCAGGTAGTGGCGGGCTGCAAAAATGATGCGCCGCTGTTTGACCAAGCCCACGCTGGCAGCGGCCCCGCCATGCTGGCCGGTGGAGCGGGCGCGCACCTCAACAAACACACAGGTGCCGTCAGGCGCACGCATGATGAGGTCGATTTCGCCGCCGCCGCGCCCCGGGGTCCGATAATTGCGCTGCACCAATTGCAGGCCCTGTTCCTGCAGGTAGTGCAGGGCCTCGTCTTCCGCCGCATCGCCGATGCGCTTGGTGGTGCGGGTCTGCTTTGAATTTGAATAAGAGGTGTCCATCGTGAGCGCGTCGTATGTTTCTGCCCTGGTGGCAGCCCAAGAAGCTGCATCTGCCCAGCATTATCCGCAGGGTGCGCTGTATGTCGTGGCCACACCCATTGGCAACCTGGCCGACATCAGCCTGCGCGCTCTATACGTGCTGGGCCTGGCCGACGTGGTGGCCTGCGAAGACACCCGCCACACGCAGGCCATGCTGCGCGCCTACGGCATCGACAAAGGTTCCCACCAGCTGCTAGCCGTGCACCAGCACAACGAGGCAGAAGCTGCCCACACGGTGATGGACAGGCTGCACCAAGGCCAACGCGTGGCCTATGTGAGCGACGCGGGTACCCCCGGCGTGAGCGACCCCGGCGCGCGGCTAGTGGCCGCCCTGCACGCCAAGGGTCTTCGGACCATTCCTTTACCGGGTGCCAGCAGCGTAACTGCTCTACTTTCTGTAGCGGGTTACGCAGATCAGACGGGGACCGCAGGCGGATTTGTGTTTGCAGGGTTCCTACCCAACAAGAACGCCGAGCGCCAAACGGCCGTCGCGGCCCTGCTGTCAGAAACCCGCGCTGTGGTACTGCTGGAAGCACCCCACCGCATCGAGGCTATGGCCCAAGCGCTGGCGGTGCTGGGCGATCGTAAAGTGACGATCGGGCGCGAACTGACCAAACAGTTTGAGACCGTGATCACCCTGCCCGCGCACGGTTTGAGCGCCTGGCTGGCGGAAGATGCCAACCGCGAGCGCGGCGAATTTGCGCTGGTGGTGCACGGTGCACCCGTCGTAGCCGACACCGGCCAAGGCCTGCGGGTGCTGGCGCTACTGCTGGCTGAGCTGCCGCTCAAAACAGCCGTCAAACTTGCCGCCGAGATCACTGGCGAGCCGCGCAATGCCTTGTATGAACTGGGGCTGCAGCTCAAAGCTACAGCACAACGCCCTGATTGACCGTACCCTACGGCCAGATACACCGGACGAAGGGCGCTGAATTGCTCCTATTTTTATAGCTGCTTACGCATATGATTCAAGGGCTAGAGGTCGATTTGTTTGGTTTTCTGGAGCCCCGCGATCACCCAGACTGCAGGTAAAATAATATCTTCACAAGCCAGCGCAACAGTGCGCTGCATCATCTAGAAAGAATCGACATGGGCGCGCAGTGGAAAGCTAAGGGCAAAGAATTGGCAGCCAATGCCAAAGGCAAATTGTTTGGTCGCCTGGCCAAAGACATCATGATTGCTGCGCGCGCCGGTGCGGACCCCGCCAGCAACTCCAAGCTGCGCTTGGTGGTGGAGCAGGCCCGCAAGGTGTCCATGCCCAAAGACACGCTAGAGCGCGCCATTAAAAAAGGCGCAGGCCTGACCGGTGAGTCGGTGAGCTTTGAGCGTGTGATTTACGAAGGCTTTGCGCCGCACCAAGTGGCGGTGATGGTGGAGTGCCTGACAGACAACGTGAACCGCACTGCGCCTGAGATGCGGGTGCTGTTTCGTAAGGGCCAGCTAGGCACGTCTGGCTCGGTGGCATGGGACTTTGACTACCTGGGCATGATCGAGGCCGAACCCACCGCCCCCGGTGCCGACGCTGAAGTGGCCGCCATCGAAGCTGGTGCCCAAGACCTGGAGCCCGGCGAAGAAGAAGGCACCACCACCTTCTTTACCGACCCTAGTGACCTGGACCTGGTCAGCCGCGCCCTGCCCGCCCACGGCTTTAGCGTGCTGTCAACCAAGCTGGGTTACAAGCCCAAAAACCCGGTCAACTCCGCTAACCTGAGCGCCGAACAACTCGAAGAGGTTGAAAACTTCCTCACCGCCATTGACGGCAACGATGACGTGCAAAACGTGTACGTTGGCCTGGCGGGCTAAGCTGCAACATGAACTCGGAAACCGCCCACTGGCCGCCCGTAGGTACAGGCACCTGGAGCCGCTGGTGGGGCTATTTGGCGCGCTGGTTGGCGTTTGGCGTGGTGGTCAATATCTTTCAACCTAGCACCGACGGCACGGATGCCTTGTGGCTGCAAAAAACCTACCAAGCCCTGTGGGGCCTGTGGTTTGGGTTGGTATGCGCTGTAGTGTTTACCTGGGCAGAAAACACGTTCAACACGCCGCGCATGCGTTGGAAAACCTGGGCCTTGGTGATTGCCACCTGGTTGGTAGTGAAAGTGGTGTTTGTCAGCACCCTGGTGGCGATGGGACCAGCGACTTAAACAGCGGCTTGCACAAGGCTCAAGGCCGCCGAAAAGCAACTTGCTGTTTGGCCCAGTATTTGGACGTGAGCGGCTCCAGCCGCACCGTGCCGCCCGTGGACGGCGCATGCACAAAGCGCCCTTCCCCCACATAAATACCTGCGTGGCTGGTGGCACCGCCCACTGAGAAAACCACCAAGTCACCCGTTCGAACTTCGCCAGACGTGACCGACTGGCCCCAGTCTTTTAAAGCGGCCACCGTGCGCGGCGACACCACACCAGAACGCGCCTTATAAACATGGCCAATGAGGCCACTGCAATCAAAACCAGACGCGGGTGTGTTGCCACCGAAGCGGTAAGGCGTGCCTACCAGGCTGATGGCGTACAAGGTGACGTCATTGGCCTGGTCAACGGTAAGGCGGGAGGGAATGTCGCGCGCTACCGGCACGCCGATGGGCTCAAGGTTGCGTTGCACGGTGGGTGCGGACCCACAGCCGGACAACGCCAGCAACACCAACACCACGGAAAAAAGCTGTGCATCCAAAGGCAAGCTGCCTGCCGCAGTCACTGCAGGTGCGGCGGGCTTATCCAACACGCGCACCTGCATCAAACCCGCGTTACTTTCCCGCCGCGGCCAAGGCTGCGTTGAACGTGCTGCTAGGACGCATGATCGCTTCGCACTTGGCAGCATCGGCCAAGTAGTAGCCGCCGATATCGACGGGGTGGCCTTGCACGGTTTTAAACTCTTCCGTGATGGTGGCTTCGTTGTCGGTCAGCGCTTTGGCCAAAGGTGCGAAGTGGGCTTGCAACGCCTTGTCTTCAGTCTGCTCAGCTAACGCTTGAGCCCAGTACATGGACAGGTAGTACTGGCTGCCACGGTTGTCCAACTGGCCGGTTTTGGGCGATGGGTTCTTGTTGTTGTCCAACAGTTTGCCTGTGGCTGCATCCAGCGTCTTGGCCAAGATTTTGGCTTGGTTATTGCCCGTCTTAATGCCCAAATCTTCCAGCGACACGGCCAATGCCAAGAACTCGCCCAGCGAATCCCAACGCAGGTGGTTTTCTTCCACCAGCTGTTGAACGTGCTTGGGCGCTGAGCCACCAGCACCGGTTTCGTACATGCCGCCACCCGCCATCAGCGGCACCACCGACAGCATCTTGGCCGAGGTGCCCAGTTCCATAATGGGGAACAAGTCGGTCAGGTAGTCGCGCAGAATATTGCCCGTGGCGCTGATGGTGTCTAGCCCACGCACCACGCGCTCCAGCGTGTAGCGCATGGCACGCACCTGGCTCATGATCTGGATGTCCAGACCCGCAGTGTTGTGCTCGTGCAGGTACATCTTGACCTTGGTGATGAGCTGGGCTTCGTGCGGGCGGTACTGGTCAAGCCAGAACACCACGGGCATACCGGAGTTACGCCCACGCGTCACGGCCAGCTTGACCCAGTCGCGAATCGCAGCGTCCTTGACCTGGCACATGCGCCAAATGTCGCCAGCTTCCACGTTTTGGCTCAGCAGCACTTCACCGGTGTTCAGGTCAGTGATGTTGGCCACTCCGTCTTCGGTAATCTCGAAAGTCTTGTCATGCGAGCCGTATTCTTCGGCTTGCTGGGCCATCAGGCCGACGTTGGGCACGGTGCCCATGGTCTTGGGATCGAACGCGCCATGCCATTTGCAGAAATTGATGATCTCTTGGTAAATGCGGGCAAAGGTCGACTCCGGCATTACGGCCTTGACGTCTTTGAGGCGGCCGTTGGCATCCCACATCTTGCCGCCATTGCGGATCATGGCGGGCATGGAAGCGTCTACGATGATGTCGTTGGGCGAGTGGAAGTTGGTGATGCCCTTGGCCGAGTCCACCATGGCCAGCTCTGGGCGGTTCTCGTGGCAGGCGTGCAAGTCGCGCTTGATCTCGTCCTGCTTGCTTTGGGGCAGTGCAGCAATTTTGCCGTACAGGTCGGCCATGCCGTTGTTGACGTTGACGCCCAGTTCCTTGAACAAATCGCCGTGCTTGGCAAACGCATCCTTGTAGAAAATCTTCACACAGTGGCCGAACACGATGGGGTGCGAGACCTTCATCATGGTGGCCTTGACGTGCAGGGAGAACATCACGCCGGTCTTGCGGGCGTCTTCGATTTCTTTCTCATAGAAATCTTCCAGGGCCTTTTTGCTCATGAACATGCTGTCGATGACTTCGCGGTCCAGCAACGACACCTTTTGCTTAAGCACCACGGTCTTGCCGCTCTTGGTAAGCAGTTCCATCTTCACGTCACGGGCTTTGTCCAGCGTGATGGACTTTTCACCGTGGTAAAAATCGCCATGGTGCATGTGAGAAACGTGGCTGCGTGATGCCTGGCTCCACTCGGCCATGCTGTGGGGGTTCTTGCGGGCAAATTCTTTCACCGCACGGGGTGCACGGCGGTCCGAGTTGCCTTCGCGCAAAACAGGGTTCACCGCGCTGCCTATGCACTTGGAGTAGCGCGCGCGCAAGGCTTTTTCTTCGTCGGTCTTGGGATCTTCTGGGTAGTCAGGAATCGCGAATCCTTTGCCCTGCAATTCACGGATACAGGCCGTCAACTGGCCCACGGAGGCGCTGATATTAGGCAACTTGATGATGTTGGTGTTGGGTAGCAAGGTCAGACGACCCAGCTCGGCCAGAGTGTTGGGCACGCGCTGGGCTTCGGTCAACGACTCTGGAAACTCAGCCAAGACGCGGGCAGCAACGGAAATATCGGCACTTTCCACCTGAACCCCAGCGGCGGCGGCAAATGTGCGCACCACGGGCAAAAACGCTGCGGTAGCCAAGGCAGGTGCCTCGTCTGTTAGCGTATAAATAATTTTTGATGAATCGGCGGCCATAGAAATCCTCATTCTTTTGGGTTAGTTGGGGTGCAGTATTGGAGTACAAACCACTGTCTTCGATCTTACGATAGACGCATTGCGTTTTTTAACCGACTTCAACACATGACTCTAAGTACTTGGTGGCTGTTTATTTTGATGACTTTTGTGGTTTCGGCCACGCCCGGGCCCAACATGCTGCTGATCATGAGCATCAGCGCCCGCCACGGGCTAAAGACAGCCACCACCGCTATGGTGGGCTGCATGACCGCACTTTTGATCATGATGAGCATTTCAGCGGCCGGGTTGGGCGCAGTCTTGCAGACGTTCCCCGCGGTATTTGAGGCCCTGAGGTTGGCTGGGGCTGCCTATTTGGCTTACTTGGGCGTGAAATGCTGGCGCGCGCCCGTGCACACCCAAAGCGATATGCCAGAAGCTGCCTCCCGTGCTGGGCACGGCACTGCCGTATTTCGGCAAGGTTTTTTGGTAGCAGCCAGCAACCCCAAAGCCATTTTGTTTGCTGCGGCGTTTTTTCCACAGTTTTTGAATCCGCAAAGCGCGCGACTGCCGCAGTTTGCAATTTTGCTGGCCACCTTTGCCGTGATTGAGGTGAGCTGGTACTTTGTGTATGCGGCCAGCGGCAAACGTTTGTCGGTGTATTTGCAGCAAACCCGGGTGATGCAGACTTTCAACCGCGTGACTGGCGGTGTGTTTGTAGGCTTTGCGGCGCTGATGGCCGCTGCGCACGATTAGGCCCGCAAAGCGCGCCTAATTTCTTGGGCCAATTCAGCGCGCAACTCAGGCCGCACATGGCGACCGATATCCACAGACTGCCTGTGGGCGGAAACTTCGATCAAAGCCTTACGACCAGCACGAGGCTCCACCCGTACTCTGTACCGAGGAAACTGCACGCGCTGTAGCACGCCACCTTCTTCTATCTCCACCACCAAGTGCTGGCCCAGTATTTGAATGTGCTCTGTGTCCGTAGCGTGGCGGGCGTACACAAAAAAAGCAATGCCAACCGCCGCAAGCTCTGCCAGTGCAAACGGCAAGATGAGCGCCACGCCCTGAACATAAAAAGCAAAACCAATCCCCAAAGACACACAACACAGCGACGCATACAACAAGCACAACTGTTTGGGCGTAATGGAACAGTTACGTGGTAACCGCCAATGAATGGAAGTGTCTGTGACACTGGCAAATCGGTAGGGCAAACGCGTCATAGCGCCATGACAGTATGAATGGTAAATAACGCCCCGATTCTCGCTACTTAACTCAGTGAGTGACTGCTTTTGCATGGAATACTTTGGCGGGGCGAAGGGGCTATTGAATACTTGGCTCGGCTGTTTCTTCATGTGTAGTTAACAAAGCGCACGCACAATGCTCTCGTTTAATCAAGGGACTTTATGAAACAATCATCCACAGCGTATTACGATAGCCCCAGCCGCATTTTTCACTGGCTAACCGCCATTGCGGTCTCTGTTGCATTTATTCTTGGGCCCGAGGGATTTGGGCGCCTCATGCGCGACGGCGCAGACCCTGCCACCAGGATAGACATTGTTTTGCACGAAAGTCTTGGCGTACTGGTATTTGTTCTCACCCTCTTGCGCCTTCTGTGGGTTGCCTTTCGTCCTGCAACACCGGTATTTGCCATGAAAGAATGGATGATGTGGGGCTCCAAGCTGACGCACCTAGGGCTGTGGGCGCTGCTGCTTGCGCTGCCAATATCCGCCATGCTGGCACTCGGCAGTGAAGGTCACCCCCTCACACTCCTGGGCGGACTGCGGATTAATGAGATGCCCTTGATAGAAAACTCGCCCATTGCACAGTTGGCAGATTGGGGTGATGTGCATGGTTTTCTGGGCGACGCCATTGTGGCTCTTGCCGGATTACACGCTGCGGCTGCCATTTATCACCACGCAGTGCTCAAGGACGGCGTACTGGCTTCTATGCTGCGCCGTCGGAAATAAACCTTGCCACTGGACAACACAACAACGCTCATCAGCGCCAATGCGCTGATGGAAAACTGTGGCGATGCGGTGGCGCTAGCCATCATGCAGCGTTGGACTCCCCGCCCCGTGCTGGCGCTGTGCGGCCCCGGGAGCAACGGCGACGACGGCCTTGTGGCGGCTAGGCATTTGGCAGAGGCCGGCTGGCCGGTTCGAGTCGCCTTGCTGATGCCAAGCGAAAAACTGCAAAAACCAGATGGCCGCACAGCGGCCCTGTGGCGCGGGTCAGTCGAAGCGCTCACACCGGCGGCACTCAACGGTGCAGAGCTGATCATTGATGCCATCTTCGGTGCGGAGTTGACCCGGGCACTGGACGGCGAAGCAGCTCAAACCCTTGCCGACGCCGCAGCCCAAAAAATGGAGATCATTGCCATCGATGTACCCAGCGGTCTAATGGGCGACACCGGTGTCAGCATGGGTGCTGTTCCGTGTGCACTGACTGTGACCCGCTTTCGCAAAAAGCCGGGCCACTTACTGCAACCGGGCCGCAGTCTGTGTGGAGAACTTTTAGTGGCCGATATGGGCGCGCCAACATCAATGGCCCAACAAGCAAAGCCTGATACGTTCGAAAACGAACCCATATTGTGGGCCGATACACTGCCCACGTTGTCGGCAGACGGCAATAAATACACCCGTGGACACGCGCTGATCTGGGGTGGATGGCCGACTACCGGCGCGGCACGTATGGCGGCCAGAGCAGCAGCCAGAGTGGGCGCAGGCCTGACCACCGTTGCAGTGCCAGACGCAGCTTTGTTGGTTTACGCAACCGCATTGACTAGCGTGATGGTGGCTCCAGTCGCCGTGCTTGCAGATCTTCAAAATTTGCTAACTGATCGCCGATATTGCGCTTTGCTAATCGGTCCAGGTGCTGGGTTGGGGCCAAACACACGTGAGCGTGTCCTTGCAATACTGGCCACTGGCCGAGCAACGGTGCTCGACGCCGATGCACTATCAAGCTTCAAGGAAGACCCCCAAGTGTTATTCAATGCCATTACTGGCGTGTGCGTGCTGACCCCTCATGAAGGTGAATTCTCACGAATATTTAAAAACAAAACCGATACGCACAACGACAAGCTATCCCGTGCGCGCACGGCTGCACAAATGAGCGGGGCCATCGTCATATTGAAAGGCAGCGATACCGTGATCGCCGCGCCTGATGGTCGCGCCATCATCAATACCAATGCGCCAGCTACTCTGGCGACCGCCGGAACAGGCGATGTTTTAAGTGGCATGGTGCTTGGCTTGTTGGCCCAGGGCATGGAGCCGTTGCTGGCTTGTGCAGCGGCAGTATGGCTGCACGGCGCCGCCGCAACCCACTTCGGCCCAGGGCTGATTGCAGAAGATTTGCCCGACTGTTTGCCCGCAGTATTGCGACATCTAGCGTCGCGCATAGCGATACCCCGCTAAGTCCATGGCCTGCTCTGCGTGCTTTTTAAGCAATCGGCGCTAAGCCAATAGGCATGCGGGTTTGACCCACTTGCTCCGAAGTTATCCCCAGCTCAGTTCACAGTTACTGTGGAGAGATTCATCGTAACGATCTTTTTTGGCATTTAGCGAAGTCTTACCTTCAACCAATAGATATCCCCAACACCGCCCAGCAAAGCGCACTGTGAACTGCGAACAGATGGCTTTTGTAGGGCTGCCAGCGCAGGGGCGTCTGTATGACCAACTCAAACAGGGTGGCGTCCTTTTGATCAGCTACGCCCCGGCCATAACCACCTTCACAGACAAAATGTCCGGGCTTGTCTTCTACGACATTGGCGTGGTTTCGCATCAAGAGGATTTCTGCTTTGAGTCGTCTGTCTTCGGCGACCTTGTCAGCCGTCAAGGGTGCGCGGACTTGGGTTCGGAGTTGATCCAACACGTCTTCTTCCATACCGATGCCACTTCCTAATATTTTCGAAGTTGTAGATCTGGCTCGTTAGGCACTAAGTCAGTGGGCCAAGAGACCAATAGTCAAAACCGGCATTTTTGAAAAGGCTCTTGGGCATGCGTGGGCCATAGATAGGCCACGAAAACAGGGTCTTTTACTACTAGCTATCGCCCGTATGTTGCT
>JBEGPS010000101.1:0-4162 GCA_041181325.1 Pseudomonadota bacterium | reverse complement strand
CGACCGCGTTCTGAAATGGTAACGCGTAAGCTAGTGGGTAAGTCGCAGGCGGTTTGTTCGCCCAAATGCGGCTAAGCACTTTGCCGAATAAAAAAGCCACCGTTAACCGGTGGCTTTTTTTTGCCTCATCGTCGCAGGCGCAACGGATTACAGGGGCGCATTATGGTTTGGCTGGCGCGGCAGGCTTAGCGGCTGAAGCTTTCTTTTTGGCTTGGTGCTTTGCTTTGCCCGCGGCATGCTTTTCTTTCATCGTATCCGCAGGCTTGGCGGTGGCTGGAGTTGCCACTGCAGCTGGCGCAGCGGCAGGAGTCGCAACGGGCGCTTGTGCAAATGCGCCGAATGTAGAGATAACAAGAGCAGAAGCGATAAGCGTTTGTTTAAGCATGATTGACTTTTAGGTCATGGCGACGTTGCCATAGATCCTTAACTGGATTGGCCATCAATGCGTTTACGTTTACGCTGTAAACCTTCTGTAAAGAGCGCGGGGCGTAACATGCCACTCCTATGAATAAAGAAATTCTGCTTTCCATGCTTGATCTGGTGGCTGTGCGCGAAGGCGGCACAGTGGCCCAAGCATTGGGCATTGCATTGCGCACTGCGCAGCATGCAGAACGCCTGGGTTTTGAGCGGTATTGGCTGGCAGAGCACCACAACATGCCCGGTATTGCCAGCTCTGCAACTGCTGTTTTGGTGGGGCATCTTGCTGCGGGCACCAACCGTATTCGCGTGGGCTCTGGCGGCATCATGTTGCCCAACCATGCGCCGCTGGTGGTGGCAGAGGCTTTCGGCACGCTGGCTGAGTTGTACCCTGGGCGCATTGATTTGGGGCTGGGCCGGGCCCCGGGCACCGATCCGCTGACCATGCGGGCATTGCGCCGCAACCGTGCGGAAACGGAAGCCGACTTTCCGCGTGAAGTGGAAGAGTTGCAGCAATTATTGGCTCCAGCCAAGCCAGATCAGCGCTTGGTGGCCTGCCCGGGCGCGGGCACCCAGGTTCCGCTATGGCTACTGGGTTCCAGCCTGTTCTCGGCGCAACTGGCCGCCCAGCGGGGGCTACCCTACGCTTTTGCGTCCCACTTCGCGCCACGCATGTTGCTGCAGGCAGTTGCGCTGTACCGCAGCCTGTTTCAACCCTCGGCGCAGTGCGAAAAACCTTATGTGGTGATTGGTGTGCCGTTGGTAGCCGCGCCCACGGATGCACAAGCCCAATACCTGGCCAGCAGCATTTACCAACGCGTGCTGGGCATCGTGACCGGGCAGCGCAAATCGTTGCAGCCGCCGGTTGAAAATTACCTGGAAAGTTTGCAGCCCCAAGAGTCTGCGGCGATTGCTGATTTTCTGGGGGCAGCGGCCATTGGCGGGCCTGAACGCATCAAGCGACAATTGCAGCACTTGACTGACATCACCCAGGCCGATGAGATCATGCTGGTATGCGATATTTTCGATCCGGCCTTGCGTTTGCAGTCCCTTGACATTGCTGCCTCTGTGCGGCCCCACCGGACCCCATCGACACTATGAGCTTGCCGCTAGACCCCGACACCGTATCCCATGGCATTCAGTTGGCCGTAGCGCCCGTGTTTTTGCTTACCGCGGTGGCCGGAATGATCGGGGTGGTGGCTACCCGCTTGGCCCGCATTATTGACCGCGCCAGGGTGGTGGAGGCGCGTATGAAAAACAACCTGACCACCGAAGAGCGCGCATCCGACCAAAAAGAGCTGGGGGAGCTGCGCAGCCGTGGCTTGCTGGCCAACGGCAGCATCGGCTTGCTGACGTTGTGCGCGTTTTTGATTGGTGCCACCATCATGCTGCTGTTCTTGGGCGAGGCCATTGAGCTGCGGGTGCTGCGCCTGCCCATGATTACCTTTTTGTCGGGCGTTGCCAGCTTTATGCTGGCGCTGGGCTGCTTTATGGCGGAGACCCTGATTGCTACGCGCCTGCTGCACTTCGGCAAGCACCGCCGCTAGGCGGCCTGCGCTGTAGCCACTTTTGCGGTGGCGGCAATGCGCTCCACCTGCACTGCGCAGTCATAAAACGTCGGGCCGTTACCCATGTCGGTGAGGCGCTGGCTGGTGAGTTCATTCACATTGGTGCCGTTTAGCCCCAGCTTGCGCCACCACACGCCCAAACCGTTCACCACGCCCGCGCGGGCCCGCTCGCCCACCCGGGCGGTGCATTGGTAGCTGCCGCGCGCATTGAACACGCGCACCACGTCGCCGCTGCCAATGCCACGTGCCAAGGCATCGGTGGCCGACATTTCCAGCAACGGTTCGCCTTCAATATCGCGCAGACTTTTCACATTCACAAAAGTGGAGTTCAAAAAGTTGCGCGCAGGCGGTGAAATCATGGCCAGCGGGTACAGGCCCTGCGGCTCGGGTACTTCAAAGTTAGGTACATGGTTGGGCAGGCCGTCCTGCCCCTGTGCGATAAGCCGCTGGCTCACAAACTCGCAAGTGCCGCTGGGTGTAGGAAAGCCCCCCTCGGCAAAAGGCGCATCTTTAACCGGCAACGCTACAAACCCGTCGCGCTCCAGCGCTACGTAGTCAATCGATGTGCCAAAGGCCGCCTTGCACAGCGTCTGGTCGTCATCGGCAAAACAAGGGTCGGTAAAGCCTATGTGCTGCGCCAGCTCCCGAAAGATTTGCGTGTTGGGCTTGGCCTGGCCTACGGGCGCAATCGACGGCTTGTTGAGCAGCACATCGGTGTGGCCGTAGCTGGTGTGAAGGTCCCAGTGCTCGAGCTGCGTGGTGGCGGGTAGCACGTAGTCGGCATAGTCGGCGGTGTCGGTGTGAAAGTGCTCCAACACCACGGTGAGCAGGTCTTCGCGTGCAAAGCCTTGCACTACCTTGCCCGACTCGGGGGCCACTGCCACCGGGTTGCTGTTGTACACGATTACGGCATCAATGGTGGGGCCAAAGGCCGCGCTCTCAGGTCGCAACAGGTCGTCACCAATGGTGCTCATGTTGATGGTGCGCGGATTGCGTCCCGCCAATAGGTCAGTGCGTTGCAACGCAGCTTTATTGGCCGGAAAGGTACCCGAGCTGGACAGCAGCACGCCGCCGGCTCGGTGCCGCCAAGCACCGATGAGTGCAGGCAGGCAAGCAATGGCACGCACCGCGTTGCCACCGCCGCGCACGCGCTGCAGACCGTAGTTCATGCGGATGGCGGCAGGTGTGCCTTCAGCGAATGCGGTGCCGTAGTCGTGTGCTAACGATTCCACTTGCGCCACGGGTATGCCGCATACCTGCGCCACGCGCTCGAGCGGCCACTCCAGCGCGCGTGCGCGAAGTGCGTCCCAGCCGGTGGTGTAGCGGTCAATGTAGTCATGGTCCAGCCATTGGTGGGTGATGAGCTGGTGCATCAGGCCCAAGGCCAGCGCCGCATCCGTGCCGGGAAGCAGCGCAATGTGCTCATGGCATTTGTCGGCGGTCTCGGTGCGGCGCGGGTCAATGCAAATCACCTTGGCGCCGTTGCGCTTGGCGGTTTGTACATGGCGCCAGAAATGCAGGTTGCTGCCAATCGAGTTACTGCCCCAGATCAGGATGAGTTTGGATTCGGCAAAAAACTCCACCCGCATACCCACCTTGCCGCCCAACGTTTGCACCAGCCCTTCGCCCCCGGCGGCGGCGCAAATGGTGCGGTCCAGTTGGGATGCGCCCAGCTGGTTGAAAAACCGCGCTGCAATGCTTTCCCCCTGCACTTGACCCATGGTGCCGGCGTAGCTGTAGGGCAGGATGCGCTCGGGCCCGCGTGGGCCGTTGGCGGCAATGGTTTTGAGGCGTGCGGCAATGTTGCTCAATGCCTCTTCCCAGCTCACTGGCTCGAACTGGCCCGAGCCCTTGGGCCCGGTGCGGCGCAACGGCTGCGTGATGCGCTCGGGATGGTAAGTGCGCTCGGTGTCGCGCGCCACCTTGGTGCACAGTGCGCCGCCAGTGGCCGGGTGGTTGGGGTTGCCGTGTATCTTTATGGCGATACCGTTTTGCATGGTGGTCACCATGGAGCAGGTGTCGGGGCAATCGTGGGGGCAAGCGCCCAGAATTTCGGTGGAATCATTCATGCCAGCAATGGTAAACCGCCAGCGCCATAATGCTTTTATGAAACTCCTAGACGCCCTAGTAACCCATGCCGCCAGCATTGCCGCCGTCCGCCGCGACCTGCATGCGCA
>JBEGPS010000100.1:0-11770 GCA_041181325.1 Pseudomonadota bacterium | reverse complement strand
TGAAGTTCTTCTTTTTGCTGACCTTTGCCGCTGCCATTCCGGCCATCATCTCGGGCGGCATTGCCGAGCGCGCCAAGTTCTGGCCGCAGCTGATTGCCACAGCGGTGATCGTCGGTTTTGTTTACCCGTTCTTTGAAGGCATTGCCTGGAACCAGCACTTTGGTGTGCAGGCCTGGATCAAGGCCACTACGGGCGAAGAGTTTCATGACTTTGCCGGCAGTGTGGTGGTGCACGCCGTGGGTGGCTGGATTGCGCTGGGCGCGGTGATTCTGCTGGGCGCACGCAGCAACCGTTACCGCAAAGACGGCGCGATTTCGGCCCATCCGCCATCGAGCATTCCCTTTTTGGCTTTGGGCGCGTGGATTCTCACAGTGGGTTGGTTTGGCTTCAACGTAATGAGTGCACAGACGCTGGACAAAATCAGCGGCCTGGTGGCGGTGAACTCGCTCATGGCCATGGTGGGCGGCACGCTAGTGGCGCTGCTGATGGGTAAAAACGACCCTGGCTTTGTGCACAACGGCCCGCTGGCTGGCCTAGTGGCGGTGTGCGCGGGCTCTGACCTGATGCACCCGCTGGGCGCGCTGGTAGTGGGCAGTGTGGCAGGTGCCATTTTTGTGGTGATGTTCACCCTGACGCAAAACAAATGGAAGATTGACGACGTACTGGGCGTGTGGCCTCTGCACGGCCTGTGCGGTACTTGGGGCGGCATTGCGGCAGGCATTTTTGGCAGCCAGGCATTGGGCGGTTTGGGCGGCGTGTCGTTCACCGCGCAACTCATTGGCACCGCCATGGGCGTGGCGTGGGCCGCGTTGGGCGGCTTTGTGGTCTATGGCGTACTCAAAGCCACTACAGGCCTGCGCATGAGTCAAGAAGAAGAGTTTGACGGGGCTGACCTGTCCATTCACAAAATTAGTGCCACACCAGAACGTGAGACTAACTGGTAATTAGCCTTTGGTTGCACTCAGTCGAGTGCAGCCTTGGCCTTCTTGATCACTTCAGCTTGGCGGGCCGACTCTGTCTGGATGTGTTGAGCCAATGGATCCCACGCGAGTGGGAATGACTCGTAGCCAAACGACATGAATTTGTCACGCACAAGCTAAAACCCAGGCCAGTGGCCAACGCAAAAAACGCGTTTAAGCATTTAATTTTTCTCGCTGCGCAGCGCAGCAAGCAATCGGTCTACAGACCATTTTCCCGCACCAAATACCGCCAGACCCGCCAGCAACACGCCCCAGGTGATGTGCTGCTGCAACGCCGCGGGCGCAATGTCCATAAGCGACACAACGGCAACCACATTCACCACGCTCAGGCCCAATGCAGCAAACCGCCCACCCAGACCAAGTACCAATAACACCGGCAACACCAATTCACCGGCTGTGCCCATGGCAGCCGCTATGGGCGTGGGAAGCAATGGCACGTGGTATTCGTCGGCAAACAGCGCCAGCGTGGTGTCCCAGTCGCGCAACTTGGTTAGGCCAGACATGAAGAACACCTGCGCCACATAAATGCGCGCCATCAAGGCTGCGGGGGGCTGCAGTGCAGCCAAGGTCGACTCCACTAAGCCCCACAACGCCAGCAGGCGAGACAGCAAAGAGTGAGAGGCATGTGAGGGTGTATGGCGTGTCATGGCGTTGCTCCTGATATCAAAACGTCAAAAAGAAAGTGTTGTCACATCAGCCGCATGGGCAGCAGCGACAGGTGCCACGCACAATGCTGCCCCCAGCACCAAACCTGTTTGCACGGCCTGGGGGAACCACACACCAAAGTCCAGCACAGGGCTGGCCTCTAACGCATCACCCAGCGACTGGCCTGCCAGCAGCGCGCTAAGCAGCGTTGCCTCGCCCGGCTGTGCCTCGCGCAGGCGAGGGGCCAAGTGCTGGCGCCACACCAACGCGTCTTGGCTCACGTGGTCGCGCAGCTTTTGGCCAACTTCGGCCAAGGTCGGTTGGTGAGAATGGGCAGACTGCAATGACGCTTGGTGCGCCGCACTGATGTCAGCCACCGGCCACGCGCTGCACACTAGCGCCACACCTGGGGCCAAACGCAGGGTAAGCGCGCCGGGGTCTTGCTCGGCCAGCAACGCAAAGCTTGCGACATCTGGAGCAGCGCCAGACAATGCATCAGGTGCCGTAGCGCATCGGTGCAGCGCCCATTCAGCGGCTGCCACATCGGCCAAGTAGGGTTCATCGCGCAGTTGATCGTTGTTGCGTACAAATTCGGGCAGTGCACCGCCCCATTGCGCCATGTCGCCGCAGGAGGGTGGGTGGGCATGCCATAGGGCACGAGCCAGGTCAGCCATGCTCTCGTCACCCAGCAACTGGGCCACCACCGGGTAGGCTGCTTGCAGCACGCGTTCGGCCAGAGCGTGGCCGTTGGCCTGATAAGCTTTTAGACCTCTAGCCCCCATGTGTTGTGCGTAATCAGCTATATTTTTGATAGCATTTTCAGTAGGCAATTGGAACAATGCTGCCAGCAGCGTCTGCTGTTGCGCGGCCAGTGTGCTCATGCGCGCACCCGAGCTTTTGCCGCTTCGCCTAGCAGCACGTCCAGCGCGGGAATATCCGTGTCCCATTCAATCAAGGTGGGCACTGCGCCAAAGCGCGACACCGCGTACTGGTGCAGCCGCCACACCGCATCGCATACGCGGCTACCGTGGTCATCGATCACGATGTCGCCATGCGCATCACTCACACGGCAGTGCCCCGCCACATGCAGCTCGCCCACATGCGCAGGGGTAATGGCATCAAGCCAGTGGCGGCAGGCCTGTTCTGCATCCAGCGCGCTGTCTTCAATGTCATCATTTTGTTTGGCTGCATTGAGCGCGTTGACGTAAATATTGTTCACGTCCACCAGCAACGCGCAACCGGTGCGCCGTGCCAGGGTGTTTAAAAATTCGGTTTCTGCCAATGCGGCTTCGTCGGGCAGAGCATTCCACTGCACATAGGCCGACAGGTTCTCGACCATAAAACGGCGTTGCAGGCGGTTTTGCACTTGGTCTACATGGGAACACAGCAAGCTCAATGATTCGTTGTTAAACGGGATGGGCAATAGATCAGCCGCATGGACCACGCCGCCCTGAAACAGGCCGCGCGCAAACGACGCATGGTCGCTCACGCGTACGGGGTCAATACGTTGCACTAACTGCGCAAGTTGGTCCAAATGCCAGGGGTCCAACCCAACGGCAGACCCCAGCGACAGCCCCACGCCGTGCAGGCTGATGGGGTAAATGGCGCGCCCATGCTCTAGTACCGCTAGCGCGGCACCACCTTGACCAAAAAAATTTTCGGAATGAACTTCTAAAAAGTCCAGCGCGGGCTGCTCTTGCAGCAGCTGCGTGTAGTGCGGGTGGCGCCACCCAATGCCCACATTGGCCTGCGTGGGCGGTGCCATCGTGGTTGGTTGTGCGGGCATGGGAGCGATTCAGTGTGGCTTAGCTCTTCATCTTCTTGGCGTCGTCCATCGACATACCTTTCATGTCTTTGCAGGTGCCCTTTGCCACGTATTTCCACTCGTCTTTGCCCATGTCCACTTTGGATTGGCCCGCGCACGAATGGGTGCCGGACAAGTTGGCGCAGTCGTTCTGACCGGCCTTGGCGATGCCAAAGCATTTCTCTTTTTCTTGCGCCGCAGCGGGCACAGCCATCAGGCCCATAGACATTACAGCCAAAGCAGTAGCGGCGATCATTGCACGTTGGTTCATTTGAAAACTCCTGAAAAAGTAAAAGTAAAAATTCAACTTGAGACGGTGCCGCGCCGGCGTAATCGTTACAAGTTAATGTTTAGTCACAGCAGCGCTGTGTTTCTTACACAGGGTTCGAAAATAATTGCAGTATTTTTTGCACACCACCACGCCGTACACTGCGCTCCACACAAAAAATCTATGGCTCCTTTTGAACAACAAATTGCTGAACTACGCGGCTACTTACTAAAGTTCGCAACGCTGCAACTGCGCAACGTAGCTTGGGCGGAGGATGCGGTGTCAGAGACCATATTGGCCGCGCTGTGCAAGCCGCAAGCCTTTGGCAATCGGTCACAGCTGAAAACTTGGCTTGTTGGTATTTTGAAACACAAAGTCATTGACGCACTTCGCCACCACCGTCGCGAAGTGTGCATCGCTGAGCCTTCGGATGATGCGCAGGAAGACCCGTTGGAATACATCGCTTTCAAAGCGGACGGCCACTACGCTGAAACACCCGCAGACTGGGGCAACCCGGAAGAGCAGATCAATAGCAAGCAGTTTTTTGAAATACTCGAAGCTTGCGCCAGCCAACTGCCACCGGTACAAGGGCGCTTGTTTCTGATGCGGGAATGGTTAGAGCTACCCGTCGAAGAAATTTGTAAGGAACTGGGCCTGACTTCGACCAACCTGTATGTCCAACTCCACCGGGCCAGATTGCGGTTGCGCGAATGCCTGGAACTGAACTGGTTTAAAAACCCCGCAACGCCATGATGCCTCTGAATCGCACCTGCCGCGAAGTAGCTGCCCTGCTGGTAGCCCGAGAAGATCGCACCCTGCCAATTGCCGACAAATTGGCTTTGCGCATCCACATGGCCATCTGCGAAGCCTGCCCCCGCTTTGAGCGTCAACTACTAATCATGCGCAACAGCATGCAGATGTGGCGCGGATATACGACGGCAGAGGAGCCAAACAGCAAAGAATCCCCCAATTCACCAAAAACTTGACAAACATTCTAGAAACTGGCGCATAATATTCTGGCGTTGCCGAAATATCGGTGAGCAAGTTTGCGGTGGTTAGTCAGTTTCGCGTCTGCTTTAAGTCTTCATTGGTTTGTTGATTGCGGTTTTGGACTCTATCGTCGCGTTTTGAGTTATTTTGAGGAGTCCTTTCATGGGCAACAAACTTTACGTAGGCAACCTGCCTTATTCCTTCCGTGATGAAGATCTGCAACAAGCTTTTGCAGCACACGGTTCCGTTTCTAGCGCCAAAGTCATGATGGAACGTGACACTGGCCGTTCCAAAGGCTTCGGCTTTGTGGAAATGGGCAGCGATGCTGAGGCACAAGCTGCTATCAACGGCATGAATGGTCAACAATTCGGTGGCCGCGGTCTCGTGGTGAACGAAGCCCGCCCAATGGAACCACGTCCTCCCCGCTCCGGTGGCGGCGGCTTCGGCGGTGGTGGTGGTGGCGGCGGTTACGGCGGCGGCGCTGGTGGTGGTCGCTCCGGTGGCGGCGGCTACGGCGGCGGCGCTGGTGGTGGTGGCGGTGGTTATGGCGGTGGCCGTAGCAGCTACTAAGCAGCACCTTTAGCAACGCAGGTTGCTAAATCAATAAAAGGGCCTTCGGGCCCTTTTTGCTTTTCACACTAGTCTTCGTTTTTGCGATGTTTACGCGGCCGTCCTGAAAGCAGCTTGTCGAACAACGTATTAGGTAACACCCGCATCGCCTTAGCAACCCATCCCATTTGCCACGGAATCACCTGGTAACTAGTGCCCGCAGCAATTGCGTTGAATGCTTTGTCAGCAAAATTTTCAGGTTGCATCAAAAACGGCATCGTGTATCGGTTTTTTTGCGTAAGCGGCGTATCGATATAACCCGGGGAAATAGTCACCACCTTCAAACCACTGGCGCGTAACTCACCGCGCAGACTTTCACAGTAGCTAATAACAGCGGCCTTGCTGGCGCAATACGCGCCGTGACCCGGCAGCCCGCGAATGCCTGCCACGCTGCCAATGCCAACCAAAGCACCTGTGCCGCGTTTGGTCATGGTGTCTAAAAATGGGTGAAAGGTAGCTGCCATGCCTAGATTATTGGTGGCAAACACTTGTGCCATCACATCCAGATCACCGCGCACTGCTGTATCGATTCCTACACTGATGCCCGCGTTGGCAATCACCACATCAGGCGTGCCCTGCAACTGCAAACATTGAACACCTGCTGCCACAATGCTGTCCACCACAGCAACGTCAGCACTGTAAATTTGATAGCGACTTACGCTGACTGCACGGGCGCTTGCCCACTTTTCTACCTCATCTGTTCGCCGCGCAACCAGCGCCAGTGTATAGCCGGCTTGGTAAAAGCGCCAAGCCAGCGCCTGACCAATACCGCTTGAAGCACCAGTGATAAATACAAGTGGAGCCATGGCTTTATTTGGAGTCATTTGGTTTTAGAAGCAGGTTTAACAGGCTCTGGCGCCAAAGTGCCACGTACGCGCCCTTGCAACACCAGGTGTTGCTCGATGTTGTCAAAGTCCAGGCTGTCTGCGCTGAAATGGTCTTTGCCACGGGTCAGCTCCACTGGTTTGGACGATTTGACTTGCTCGGTGTTCAAGAATGCATGCAAAAACTCGCCCCGGTATTCGGTGCGCGGTATGGTTTTCGCACCAGTGTTATTTGCTTCACGAAGTACCACGGCCTTGCCAATGAGCTGTACTTCTGAGCCGTCTTCGTTAGTCAGCCCACGGTTAGCAGTGGCAGTGGTAACGCGGCCACTTTCATCAAAGGTGCGAATGCGAATGGCATCAATTTCAAGCCACTGGGTATCTGGAAAGTGACGCGCTTTGTCGCCACTGACTTCTGACTTGATTCGCCCAGTGGCATCGAACGTTTTGACAGAAAAACCTTCCAGAAAATAGTCGGGGCTGTGGCTTACGACCTTTTTTACTTCGGGCTCTGCAATAGATGGGGCGGTTCGGACCAGCCAGTAGGTCAGAAGCGCCAGGGTGGCCATAAACACAACGGGCAGGTACAGCAAAAAGCGATCCCACGCCTCGCGCAACAGATTGATCACTGGGTGATCTCGCGAAATAGGTTGCCATAGTTTCCGCTGGCCACCAGCAGCAAGTCACACAACTCGCGCACAGCGCCGTGGCCGCCCTGTGCCTTGGTGACGTAGTGCGCAATACCAAGCACTTCATTATGGGCATTGACGGGCGCACACGCAAAGGCGCTACGACGCATGACCGGCATATCAGGCCAATCGTCACCCATAGCGGCGGCTTGGGTCCAATCCAGCCCCAAGGCTTGCAGCGTTTGCTCGGCAGCCGGTCGTTTGTCTTCGGTTCCAAAGTGTGCATGGGTTATGCCCAAAGCCGTCAAGCGTGCGCGCAGAGGTTTGCTATCACGCCCGGTGATGATCACTGGAGTGATACCAACTTTTTGCAGCATCTTGAGGCCGTGGCCGTCCAGGGTGTTGAAGCGTTTGAGCGTTTCACCCGCTTCCGAGAAAAGTAGGCCACCGTCGGTCAGGACACCGTCGACATCAAAAAAAACTACGCGAATACCTTGCGCCCTCAAGAGCAACGCCGCATCAAAGTGAATAGCAGGTGGCATCAAATTACTTTCGCACGCATCAGGTCGTTACTGTTGAGTGCGCCGCACAGCGTACCGTTGGCATCTACCACCAGCACGCTGGTGATACGCTTGTTTTCCATCAGCTCGGCTGCGTCAACTGCCAGCGCGTGATCCTCGATGGTGGCCGGGTTGCCGTGCATAACGTCTTGCGCCGTCATGGAACGCAGGTCAGTGCCCAGCTCAACGAGCCGACGCAAATCACCATCGGTAAAGACGCCAACAATCTTGGCGTCTGCGTCCACCACCGCAGTGGCACCCAAACCTTTGTCACTCATCTCTCGCATCAGTTCGCTGAAGCTGGCATTGGGTGCAACGCTAGGTACAGCAGCACCACTGCGCATGACGTCACTGACATGGGTAAGCAGCTTGCGCCCCAACGCACCACCGGGGTGTGAGCGCGCAAAGTCTTCGGCCCTAAAGCCGCGTGCATCTAACAAGGCCACGGCAAAAGCATCACCCATGGCGAGCTGTGCCGTAGTGCTGGCCGTGGGAGCCAAGTTAAGTGGGCACGCTTCTTTGGTCACGCCGCTGTCAAGCCACACGTCGGCATGTTGTGCCATGGTGGACTGCGCGTTACCAGCCATCGCGATAAAGGGAATACCCAAACGCTTGATAACCGGCAATATGGCAGCCATCTCTTGGGACTCGCCGCTGTTGGAGATGGCAAGCACCACGTCCAGTGCGGTAATCATGCCCAGATCGCCATGGCTGGCTTCTGCTGGATGCACAAACATGGCTGGGGTGCCTGTTGAGGCCAGTGTGGCGGCAATTTTTCGGCCTATGTGGCCACTCTTGCCCATACCCATCACCACGACTCGGCCCTGGGTTGCAAGTGCAATGGCAACGGCCTTTGCAAAGGCCTCGCCCACACGAGCTTTGAGTCCCTGCACCGCTGCGGCTTCAATATCAAACGTCTCATGTGCCAGGGCAATGGCGCGCTGCGCAAAGTGGGGAGTGATTGGCATTACTGAGGCTTGCATCCGCACATTTTATAGAGCACACGTGGGCTTGCTAGTATGTCGGGTATGAGCGCTTTAGAAATTACTCTGCTGTACCTGCTTGCCGCTGTGCTGGGCGTGGTGGTGTGCCGCTCGTTCAAGCTGCCACCCATGTTGGGTTACTTGGCTGTGGGTGTGGTGATTGGCCCCAACGCGTTGGCGCTGTCTCAGAACTCGGATGGCGTGCGCCACTTGGGCGAGTTTGGTGTCGTGTTTTTGATGTTTGTGATTGGGCTGGAGTTCAATTTGCCCAAGTTGCGCGCCATGCGCAAACATGTGTTTGGCCTCGGACTTCTGCAAGTAGCTGTCACCATTTCTGGCGCCAGTCTGATTGCCTTGGGTCTCGCAAAATTATCTCCAAGCTTATGGGGCATGGGGTGGCAAGCGGCCGTCGCACTGTCTTGTGCGCTGGCCATGAGCAGCACCGCCATTGTGGTCAAGCTCATGGTGGAACGCTTGGAAATGGAGTCAGAGCATGGGAAACGCGTGATGGGCGTATTGCTATTCCAAGACTTGGCCGTGGTGCCATTGCTGGTGTTAATCCCCGCACTGGGCGCTGCAGGAGAAAACCTGGCCAATGCGCTGGTGGTGGCTGGGCTTAAAGCGGCAATTTTGGTGACTTTGCTTCTGGTGGGTGGTCAACACATCATGCGCCGTTGGCTAACCTTGGTGGCTCGCCGCAAAAGCGATGAGTTGTTTGTACTCAATCTGTTGTTCATCACTTTGGGCTTGTCGTGGTTGACTGAAATGGCGGGGCTAAGCTTAGCGCTGGGCGCATTCATCGCCGGCATGCTGATTTCTGAAACGGAATACAAGCACCAAGTGGAGACAGACATTCGTCCTTTTCACGACGTGTTGCTCGGTCTATTTTTCATCAGCATTGGCATGCTGCTGGATTGGCGCTTAGTACTTGAGCGTTGGCCGCTGGTAGTGTTGCTTTTGGTAGTGCCCACATTTCTGAAAGCTGCGTTGGTCATGCTGTTGGCGCGCGGGCTTGGTGCATCCACAGGCGTGGCTATGCGCACAGCGCTCTACTTGGCGCAGGCTGGCGAGTTCGGGTTTGTGATGCTAACGCTGGCGCAGCAAAACTCACTGGTGCCCCCTGCCTTGCTGAACCCAATTTTGGCCAGCATGGTGCTGTCCATGTTGGCAACGCCCTTTATCGTGATGTCCAGCAATCGCATCGTGATGAAGTTGGTGTCGAATGAATGGCTGCAACAGTCGCTGCAAATGACGACCATTGCACGCAAGTCGATCAACGCCAATCGCCATGTGATTATTTGCGGCTACGGCCGCTGCGGCCAAAACTTGGCCCGTATGCTGGAAGCTGAAGAGATTCCCTACATAGCGCTGGACTTGGACCCTGACAGGGTTCGACAAGCTGCCGCGGCAGGAGACTCTGTGGTGTTTGGCGACGCTGCACGCTTGCAGGCCCTAATGGCGGCGGGCTTGGCACGTGCCAGTGCGGTGGTAGTGACCTACCTGGACGAAGCAGCTGCCATGAAAGTGCTGGCCAACACGCGTTCGCATGCACCCCAAGTGCCTGTGATCGTGCGGACCCAAGATGACCACAGCCTTGAAAAATTGCAAGCCGCTGGCGCTACCGAGGTGGTGCCCGAGGCGCTAGAAGGCTCACTCATGTTGGCCAGCCACGCTCTCGCATTGGTAGGAGTGCCAATGCGTCGGGTGATTCGCATCGTGCAAGACCAACGCGATGCGCGATACAACCTGCTGCGCGGCTTTTTTCACGGAGCGGATGACGACTCTGTCGATGAGTTAAAGCACGAGCGCTTGGCCACATTCGCGCTGCCAATGGACGCGAAGACTGTGGGACATAGCTTAGGCTCTTTTGCGTTGCAAACCTTGGGTGTTCGAGTGGTAACCTTGCGTAAAGCCAATGGCAAGCCAGCAGTTTTTAACGATACAACGCCACTAGAAGGTGGCGACACATTGGTGCTGTCGGGCACGGCGGAGGCGCTAGCCATTGCACAGCAAACGTTGTTGAAAAGCTAGCACCCTCACCTACGCAAGCATTTGCAGTATTCGCAATACTCCCCCGTAAGAAATCAATTACCCCAGAGACACTCCATGCAACATCTCAGCGTCAATCAATATCTGCGTGACCACATTCGCACCGTGCCGAACTGGCCCGCACCCGGGGTGCAGTTCCGCGACATTACGCCGTTACTACAGGACGCCAAGGTATTTCGGGTATTGATCGACGCGTTTGTGCATCGCTACATGGATGCCAAAATGCGACCCGATGTCGTGGCGGGCCTTGATGCGCGTGGCTTCATTTTGGGAGCTGTGGTGGCCTATGAACTCAACGTTGGCTTTGTGCCCATCCGCAAAAAAGGCAAGCTGCCGTTCACCACGGTGGAAGAAACCTATGAATTGGAATACGGCAGCGCAACTGTGGAATTGCATACCGACGCGGTGAAACCCGGTGACCGCGTTTTGTTGATTGACGACTTGATTGCCACGGGCGGCACCATGATGGCAGGCAAAAAATTACTAGAAAAACTGGGCGCTCATGTCATGGAAGGGGCTGCGATTGTGGATTTGCCCGAACTGGGTGGCTCCGACAAACTACGTGCATGCGGCCTACCCCTTTTCACCTTGCTGGATTTTGCAGGCCATTGAGCACGCTAGCTCAGATCACCGTACTGCGTTCCACTCATGGGCGAGTGAAAATCTTCAATTTCGGTATCCTCAAAATCTGCATTATGTGACTGTTGCGCCAGTGATGGCTTCATAGCAGGTGCTGCAATGGTTGGCAGTTGATTCGTTTCGTTGGCTGCGAAAGACTTTTTAAAAGCATCTACCTGCTGTTGCCGACTTGGCGATGATGTCGTGGCAGTCATAGCGGCACCGGCGGCGGTTACGTTGGCCCTTTCGTTAACCCGCCAATAGACTGCAGTAACTAAGATGTCATGCATTGCCTTGGCATGGCGTGCAATCAAACCTTCAATTTCCACCAAGCGAAGCGGGTGTGCCATGTGGGCGGGAGGTAGGTCAACCATCACCAAATATGCCTTACCACGCGAATCCAATGACAGCACTTTGAATTTGTAACTCGAACTCAAAATACCTGACTTGGTCATGCACTCGCGCACCACGGCATAGAGCAATTCCCTTTGCTCTAACCGAACTACCTTGCGCTTGGAGTGCGGGGCATCAACATTAGACTTGGTGCGTGCTGCCGCTGCATAAGATATCGGCATCGTAGCGTCTAGCTGACCTAAGCCGGTGCTCTGTGCCTCTATCGGTGCAGAAACGGTAGATTTACGTGTCAACCAAGTAAAAAAAGACATAAATAAGAGTCTAGCGCCGTATGCAACTTTTCATACGGCAACTACTTCCCGATACAAAATTGAGAAAAAATAACACCCAGCAAATCATCCGACGTGAACTCGCCGGTTATCTCGCTCAACGCGTTCTGCCCCAGACGCAACTCTTC
>JBEGPS010000099.1:0-7799 GCA_041181325.1 Pseudomonadota bacterium | reverse complement strand
TGCGCGATGGTGGCTTTATCAGCGCGCATGACTTTCACATTGCCGGGTTGATTGCCGAGGTGGTGTGTGGCGGGGATGTGGACGCGGGCTCAATGGTCACTGAGGAATACCACATGACCCTGGAGCGCAAAGCGTTCTGTTCGCTGCTGACCAACGCTAAAACCCAAGAGCGCATCATGGGAATGATGTCCACCGGCAAGCCGGTGCGAAATTAATAGCCGAAAGACTGAGATGAAACAAGTTCAAGAAGCCTACATCGTTGCCGCCACGCGCACCCCCATTGGGCGTTCGCACCGCGGATTTTTTCGCAATACCCGTCCGGATGATTTGCTTGTCAAGGCGCTGCAATCTGCGTTGGCGCAGGTGCCCAGCCTCGACCCCCAATCGATTGAAGACATCATTTGCGGTTGCGCCATTCCCGAAGGCGCGCAGGGCCTGAACATTGCGCGCATTGGTGCGGTGCTGGCCGGTTTGCCCACCAGCGTGGGCGGCATTACCGTCAACCGCTTTTGCGCGTCGGGCCTGAGCGCGGTGCAAATGGCCGCCGACCGCATCCGTGTAGGCGAGGCCGATGTGATGATTGCCGCCGGTGTGGAAAGCATGAGCATGGTGCCCATGATGGGTAACTCGCCATCGCTGTCGCCTGCCATTTTTCAAAACGATGACGTGGGCATTGCTTACGGCATGGGCCTCACCGCAGAGAAGGTGGCTAACCAGTGGAAGGTGAGCCGCGACGCACAAGACGCCTTTGCCGTGGAGTCCCACAGGCGGGCGTTGGCCGCACAAGCGCGTGGCGATTTCGCGGGTGAAATTACCCCGGTGGATGTAGTGGACCGTGCGCCCAATCTGGAAACTGGCGAGGTGGTTGAGTCCCGCCGCACCGTGTCCATGGACGAAGGCGCACGCGCCGACACCACGATTGAGGGCCTAGGCAAGCTGCGCACCGTGTTCGCGGCGCGTGGCTCGGTCACCGCAGGCAACAGCTCGCAAACGTCCGACGGTGCAGGCGCGTTGATTTTGGTCAGCGAAAAAGCCCTCAAACAATATGGCCTGACCCCAATGGCCCGGTTTGTGAGCTACGCGTCCAAAGGCGTGCCGCCAAGCATCATGGGCATTGGGCCGATTGAGGCGATTCCTGCGGCGCTGCGTTATGCGGGTCTGAAGCAGGACGACATTGATTGGTTCGAACTGAACGAAGCCTTTGCAGCCCAGTCGCTTGCTGTGATTAATACGCTGGGGCTGGACATTACCAAGGTCAACCCCATGGGCGGCGCGATTGCCTTGGGTCACCCCCTGGGTGCGACCGGTGCTATGCGCTCGGCCACGGCTATTTACGCTCTGCAACGCAATAAGCTGAAGTACGCCATGGTCACCATGTGCGTGGGCATGGGGCAGGGTGCCGCCGGTATTTTCGAGCGGGTGTAATGCAGCACGTCTTTGATGACGCGATAGCGCTCAAGGCGCAAGCCGACGGCACATGGCTAGGGCACACCAGTGCGCCCTACGCCAACATGGTGGGGCCATTTGGTGGCATCACCACGGCGCAGGCGCTTAAGGCTGTGTTGTTGCATCCCGATCGCTTGGGCGATCCGGTATCGCTCACGGTGAACTTTTGCGCTGCGGTGGCAGAAGGCCCCTTTGTGGCAATAGCCCGTGCAGCGCGCACCAACCGCTCCACGCAGCACTGGGTGATTGAGCTGCAGCAAGGCGGCCAAGCTGTGTTGACGGCCACTGCTGTGACGGCAGTGCGGCGCGACACATGGAGCCTGGACGAAGAGCGCATGCCCGATTGCCCCGCGCCTGCACAGGTGCCTTTGCGCAGCTCAGTTGCACCTATGGAGTTCGTCAAGCGCTACGAGCAGCGCTTTATCACCGGGGGCCTGCCAGATGTGTGGGACGGCGGTGGCGACCACAGTCTGACGCAGATGTGGGTGCGCGACCACCCGCCGCGCCCGCTGGACTTTGCCTCGCTGGCCTGTGTGTCCGATGTGTTTTTTCCGCGCGTCTTTGTGCGCCGGGCCACGCTGGTGCCCGTGGGCACGGTGTCGATGACGGTGTACTTTCATGCCAGCGCAGCGCAGATTGAGGCCACTGGCACCAGCTACCTGTTTGCCCAAGCCCGCGCACAAGCCTTCCGCAATGGCTTCTTCGACCAGACCAGCCAGTTGTGGACCGAAGCCGGTGTGCTGCTGGTGACCACGCACCAGATCGTGTACTACAAAGAGTGATTCAATTCACCACTTTTAAAAATTACGGAGACAAAACCATGCAAGACATCCTGATTGACACCACCGATGGCATTACCACCATCACGCTGAACCGTTTTGAGAAGAAAAACTCATTCACCTCGGCCATGTACGCAGCATGTGCCGACGCACTGGAAGCGGCGCGCCTGGACGCTGCGGTGCGTGTCGTGGTGTTTCAGGGTCACGCTACGATCTTCAGCGCGGGCAACGACATCAGCGACTTTTTGAGCAAGCCACCCAGCAACACCGATGCGCCGGTGTTCCGTTTTCTGCGTGGACTGGCCACGTTCCCCAAGCCTATCATCGCGGCGGTGAGCGGACCGGCGGTGGGCATTGGAACCACTATGCTCTTCCATTGCGACCTGGTGTACGCGGGCGATAACGCCGCGTTTTCAATGCCGTTTGTTAATTTAGGCGTATGCCCCGAGGCGGGCTCCAGCCTGCTGGTGCCCCATATGATGGGCTACCACCGCGCGGCAGAGGCGCTGCTGTTGGGGGAGCCCTTTATGGCCGAGGCCGCACTGGAAGTGGGACTGATCAACCGCATCGTGCCACCCACAGAGACCAACGGCGTTGCGCAAACACAGGCTCGCAAGCTGGCGGCAAAGCCACTATCGTCCTTGCTGGAAACCAAGCGCCTGATGAAACAAGGCCAAATGGCACAGGTGCTGGAGCGTATTGAAGAAGAGGCGGTGAGTTTCGGACGCATGCTGACCGAGCCTGCATCTCGCGAAGCCTTCACCGCTTTTATGGAAAAGCGCAAGCCAGACTTCTCTCAGGTTTAAAGCCTTGCTGGGAATAGGATTTTTTAGGCGAAATATGCTTCTAGCGCCCGTGTGGATTGCGCAAGCAGCTATCATTTTCATAGCATTTTTGTCGCCCTTGCTCGTTGCGGCCAACCCCTACTACGACCCTGGCAAAGCACACCACAGGCCTGACGGGTTTCAAAACAACTACGGCGGGGCGGTGATCAAGCCCTTTTCGGACTTGGTACGCTGGCAGTGGGACGCCATGGTTGGGGGACTGCCTAAACCACCGCAGCTGCCCACTCCCTCAGTACGTGCGGATGTGGCGCGCATCCATGCCTACCAGCGCAGCGCGCCCGACAGCAACGCAGCCAGTTCGCCGTCGGCTCCCACTATGACCTGGATTGGCCACGCCAGTGTGCTGGTGCAAGCGGATGGCCTGAATGTCTTGACCGATCCCATATTCAGCGAGCGCGCATCGCCCGTGCAAATCGTCGGACCCAAGCGCGCACTGCCACCCGGCATAGCCCTCCAGGCGCTTCCGCCCATTGACGTAGTGGTGATTTCCCATAACCACTACGACCACCTTGACCGTGCCAGCGTAGTGGAACTGGACTTCAAAGCGCGCAGCGAAGGTGGCAGCACACTATTTTTGGTGCCTTTGGGGCAAAAGCCCTGGTTTGAGAATCTTGGAATTCGCCATGTGGTGGAGTTGGATTGGTGGCAAAAACACACCGTCCGCGGAGTCGATTTTTTCCTTACGCCCGTGCAACATTGGTCTGCCCGCGGTGTGGCCGATCGCAGTACAACCCTGTGGGGCGGTTGGGCGGTTTTTGGCCAAGACTTGCATTGGTACTTTGGCGGCGATGCCGGGTTCAGCAAAGACATTGCGGATACCCGTGCACACTTTGCCACGCGCCAGACCGATGCCTTGGGTGGTGGTTTTGATGTGGCGTTGATTCCAGTGGGCGCATACGAGCCTCGTTGGTTTATGCGCGACCAGCACATGGACCCCCAGGAAGCCGTGCAGGCGCATCTTGACCTTGGAGCCAAGCGTAGCGTTGGTATTCATTGGGGCACATTTGAATTGACGGACGAGCCGCTGGACCAGCCACCGCGCGATCTCGCCATGGCCAGAGCAGCCCGTGGCTTGGCTGACAAGGATTTCACGGTTATGAAAGTGGGTGAGACGCGAGCCCTGCCAGTGCGGTTGGTGCCCTAGTCCGCCAGTACTTTCGCCCGGCTTTTTTTAGTCTCGCCCCGTTGCGCTTTGCCCTCAATACGTCGGCGTTTGGAGGCCAATGTGGGCTTGGTCGCCCGGCGCACACGCGGTGGCACGGCCACGCTGTTGACCAGCTCGTGCAGGCGCGCAAACGCATCCAGCCGGTTCATGTCCTGGGTGCGGTGCTGTTGGGCTTTGAGAATCAGCACGCCGTCTTGGGTGATACGGCTGTCGCGCAGGGCCAGCAGGCGCTCTTTCACGCCGTCGGGAAGCGACGAGGCCACAATGTCAAAGCGCAAATGGATGGCGCTGGACACCTTATTGACGTTTTGTCCTCCCGCACCTTGCGCACGGATGGCCGTGACTTCGACTTCATTTTCGGCAATGGTGATGGGGGTGCGCATGCTGCTGTATTAAACTGCATGCACCCTCAACTCAGGAGCATGTTATGGCCAAAGGTGATCAAAAATCCAACAAGGAAGCGAAGAAACCCAAGAAGGACACTTCGCCTCCCAAGCCACCAGTGGCCGGCGGCTTTGAACCCGTGCGCGCCACCATCACCACATCGGTGATTCCACGCGGAAAGCTCAAAAACAAATAGGGTGGCATGCCTAAAACTCCTGTTGCGTCCACGTTAGAGACGCTCATTGCGTTTGAGCCCGAATTCATTGCGGGTTTAACCCGCATCTTTGAAGAAGCCATCGTGTTCAACAGCGTTTTGGGCCTCAAGATTGCATCCATCACACCCCAGCGTGTCACCGCACACATCGCCATGCGCCCGGATTTGGTGGGGCATTTCAGCCATAACCGCATTCACGGTGGTGTGATCAGTGCCGGACTGGACGCCATGGGCGGCTTGGCGGTCATGGCCGCGATTGGCGCACGCCACATGGACGAAACCCCAACACAAAGATTGCACCGCTTTGGCAAGCTCGGGACCATCGATTTGCGCATTGACTACCTGCGCCCCGGCATCGGAGAACGGTTTGAGTTGCGCGCCGAAGTCATGCGCTTAGGTTCGCGCGTGGCGTCCACACGCATGGAGTTTTTGGGTGCCGATGGCAAGCTGCTGTCTACTGGCGCAGCTGCGTATATTGTTTCTTGAAGTGCTATAGAAAAATAGCTAGCTACACATGCAGCAGCGCAAAAAGCTCGTTGCGAAAGTGAATGTCCATGCGTGCAAATGCGCGGTTGCGATAGGTCTTGACGGTGGGGACACTCAAGCGCAAATCGCTGGCAATGCCATCGTGGGTCATACCCATCACGATGCGCGCGCACACCTCTATTTCGCGCATGGTTAACCCCACTTGAAGCCGTGCCAATTTGCGTGACCAAGTGACAAGCGACTCGTCCGCATGCGCCTGCCGTGGCGGGCTCAGCGTGATTTGCTTTTGTGCCAAAGCGATCAAGCCCGATGCCACTTGTCCAAACTCGCTCAACTGGCTGTCTCTGAACGGGGACTGGTGCGTATGCCGATAGAAATTAATCGCGAATACAGAAGCTGCTTCTTGCCGCACCACAGAAACGCGCTCCGCCACGCCGTGCGCCTCATACACCCGCGTGCGGTGCTCGATGGGGGCTTCCTGCGCGGTGATGTGGCAAATCATCAAGCGGCTGTCGGTGGACACTTGTTGCATGAGAGTGCGGTCGTTTTGCTGGGGCCCTGACATATAGGCCCGCCAGCAATCGCGCGTGGTGTCGGGCACCCCCAGGCTGGCTGACATGTAGAGCCGCGGTGCACAGCCACTGCCCGTTTGGTAAATCGAATACGAGGCAGCGGGCACCACCGGCTGCAAGCACTGCAGCAAGGTGTTCTCGAACGCGGGCTCACCAATGGTCGCGATCAAACCCTCCACCACCTGAAAGGCGGCGTTGCTGTGCTGGGGTGACCATTGGCGCATAGGGAGTTAGGGTTTCTCCCGTCATCTTATGGGATGACGGTGTACCTGCCTATTTGGGAATACCCTTGCCGCCATGTCTTCAATCCCATCCCCCGGTCTTCAATGGTTCGCCGATTTTTCGGTGCAAGTGGCCGCCCCGCTAGAGGTGGGCAAAACCGTGCACGGCGTGCGCCGCCTGATTCCCATTTTGGGTGGCACCGCACAAGGCAACGGCTGGTCGGCCCGCGTGATGCCCGGTGGTGCAGATTTTCAACTGCTGCTGAATGACCGGCTGGCCGAGCTGGATGCGCGCTATGTGCTGGAGGCCGATGGCGGCGATTTGATTTACGTCCACAACCGCGCCGTGCGCTCAGCACCACCCGAGGTGATGGCGCGGCTGGTGCGGGGGGAAATAGTGGACCCACAACTGGTGTACTTTCGTTGCTCGCCCAGCTTTGAGACCGCCAGCGTCTCGCTGGCATGGATCAGCGAACGCCTGTTTGTGGGCACCGGCGTGCGCCACCCGGACCGGGTTGCTATGCAATTTTTTGAAGTGACCTAACCTATTAAAACCACCATGAAGGAGCAATACACCATGACAACATTCACACCACAACCCACCACCCGCCGTAGGGGCCTGCGCCTAGCGATAGGTGCATGCCTCGTTGCATGTGCCTGGTCTGGCGCAGTTCAAGCGCAGGCTAGCTATCCCAACCGCCCGGTGCGATTGATTGTGGGTTTCCCGGCAGGTACCGGCCCCGACATCGTGGCGCGCATTTTGGCGCAAAAACTGTCCGAGGCCTGGGGCAATATGGGCGTGATGGTGGACAACAAACCCGGTGCCGGTGGCCTGATTGCCGCGACCGAAGCCGCCCGTGCTACGCCCGACGGTTACACCCTGATGTTGGGCGAAACCGGCCAGCTCAGCATCGCGCCCAGCAGCTACAACAAGCTGCCCTACGACCCCGTGAAAGACTTTGCCCCGGTCAGCCAGGTGGTGAGTGCGGACTTTGTGTTGCTGGTCAATCCGCAAAAAGTGCCGTCCAAAAATGTGAAAGACTTTGTGGCCTGGTCGCAGCAGCAGCCCAACGGCCTGTTCATGGCAACGTTCGGTGCGGGCACACCGGGGCACTTTGGTGCCTTCATGTTTGGCGATGCGGTCAAGGTCAAACCTGAAGCCGTGCATTACAAATCCACAGGCGATGCCTTGGGTGGCTTGTTCAGTGGCGATACCCAGGGCGTATTTGCCAGCGTAGGCTTGGCGGCCCCCAATGTGAAAGCGGGCAAACTGGTGGCGCTGGGCACCACCGGTGCTACACGCACCAGTGCGCTGCCGGACGTGCCCACCATCAAAGAGCAGGGCTACAACAACCTCGAGTTCAGCTCATGGTTTGGCGTAGTGGCACCGAGTAAAGTGCCTGCCGACATCGTGGCCAAAATCAGTGCCGACATTCAAAAGATTGTGAAATCGCCCGAAGGCAAGACCAAGCTGGAAGACGCAGGATTCCGTGCCACCGGCACCACCCGTGAAGAGTTCACCCGCATTATTGCTGCGGACACTGTGACCTGGGGCAAGGCCGTGGCGGCTACGGGCTTCAAGGCCGACTAGATTGGTATATTTACAGGCGGATTCAAGTACAAAAAGCCGTTAGCCCCCGCAAGGTATGCGTAAGCAGCTACTAAAAACGTAGCAATTTGCATTAAG
>JBEGPS010000098.1:0-2840 GCA_041181325.1 Pseudomonadota bacterium | reverse complement strand
AGCTCAATTGGAGCTCGGCCCAGTTGCTGGGAGACTGGTACCCTGGCTCCGGTGGCTTCCGCATGTCGGGCGGCGTGGTGTTTAACAGCAGCAAGCTCACACTTTCTGGTCAGGGCAAAGTGGGCACCAACGCCGGAACCTCTACTGTCGACGCTGAGATCAAAATGAGCGATGGAGTTGCCCCTTACGCCGGTATTGGCTACTCATCCAAGCCCAAAGACGCCAAAGGTCTGGGCTTTGTGTTTGACTTGGGCCTGATGTTCCAGAACCCCAAAGTGACCTTGAACGCCACCGGCGGCGGCGTGACTGCAGCGCAAATTGAAGAGCAACGGGTCAAAGTGCAAGATGCCATCGACAAGCTGAAAGTGTTTCCTGTGTTCGGTATCGGCCTGAGCTACTCGTTCTGATCGTCACCTAACTCCAAAGATGCCTGCGTAAACACCGCAGGCATTTTTTTTGGTGCGGTGATGCGCAGTTGCTTGTGAATGCTCTCGCGCCCAAACACCACCTCAATACTGGAGAGTGGCACACCAAAGTGCGGCGCCAAAAACCGGACCATGTGGTCCGTGGCCTTGCCGTCCTTGGGCGCGGCGGTCACGCTCACCTTGAGCTGCGTGCCCTTGGGCTTGCCAATGGCGTCTTTGCTGGCGGCAGGCTTGCCCAGAATGTTGACCACCAGCACATCGCCATCCCAGCCAAAGTAGCTGTCGCCGGTGACGTTACGCGGTTTGGGGGAAGCAGCAGAAGCTGCGGCAGACTTGGGGTTGGAGGCCATGCTTTGATAATACGGCCATGCCCGCTCGAATCCTCCTCGTTACCCTGAACGCCAAGTACATCCACGCCTCGTTGGGTCTGCGCTATTTGCTTGCCAATATGGCGCGCCACGGCGGTGCCGATTTGCGCGAATGCACCACGCTGCGGGAGTTCACTATCCACCGACCCGCGCAAGAGGTGGTGGATGCGGTGTTGGCCGAGCTGGATGCCCATGTGGCAACGCCTGCAGACGCCGGCCAGCCGATACACATCATCGGCTTTGGCGTGTACATCTGGAACGTGCTGCAAACCACCGAGGTGGTGCGCCTGCTCAAAGCCCAGCGCCCCCACATCAAAGTCGTGCTGGGCGGCCCTGAGGTCAGCCACGAGCTGGAAGGGCAGCCGATAGTGCAACTGGCCGACCATGTGATTACCGGCTGGGGCGATGTGAGCTTTCCACAGCTGTGCCGCGCGCTGGTGCATGGCCCGCAGCCGCTGATGAGGGTGATAGCCGGGGTGCAGCCGCCGCTAGACGAGTTGGACTTGCCCTACCTTGAGTACAGCGACACCGACATTGCGCAGCGCGTGCTGTACGTTGAGGCCTCGCGCGGCTGCCCGTTCAAGTGCGAGTTTTGTTTAAGTGCGCTGGACAAAACCGCGTGGGCTTTTGAGCAGCAAGCTTTTCTGGCTGAGATCGATGCGCTGTACCAGCGCGGTGCGCGGTCCTTCAAGTTCGTAGACCGCACGTTTAACCTGAAGATTGACGCGTCGGTGCGCGTGCTGCAGTTCTTTTTGGACCGGCTGGCGGCGCAACCGCAGGATCTGGTGCCGAATTTACAACTGCACTTTGAAGTGGTGCCCGACCATTTGCCGGAGCGATTGCAGGCCATGCTGGTGCAGTTTCCGCCTGGTGTGTTGCAACTTGAAATTGGCATTCAAAGTTTCAACCCCGAGGTGCAGCAGCGCATATCGCGCCGCCAGGACAACGCCACCACCAGCGCCAACATTGCTTGGCTGGTGCAGCACACGCAGGCGCATTTACATACCGACCTGATCTTCGGCCTGCCCGGGGAAACCTGGCACAGCTTTGCCCAAGGTTTTGATGCGCTGTACGCGCTGCGCCCGCATGAAATCCAGCTCGGCCTGCTCAAGCGCCTGCGCGGCACGCCCTTGGCCAACCGCAGCAAGGCAGGCGAGGTGGCGCAGTTCGGCATGGCCTACCAAAGCGAGCCGCCCTACACCGTGCTGCACACCGATGCGGTCAGCGCACAAGAGGTGCAGGCCTTTACCCGACTGGCGCGGTATTGGGATCTGGTGGCCAACTCCGGGCGCTTTGCGCGTGCGTTGGTGTTGCTGCTGGAGGGGAAAGATACAGCCCCAGTGGAATCTGCGTTTGCCGCCTTCCACGCCTTTGCAGACTGGCTGTGGGCGCGCACCCAAGCCACCAGCACCCTCACACCCGAGGTGTTGCTGGACGCCTTGTTTGACTACCTCAGCACCGAACGCGCCCTACCCGCAGACCAAGTGCGCGCAGCGCTGTTGGCCGACTACGTTGCCAGCGGTGCGCGCTCCAATCCCACAGCATTGCAAGGCTTATTGCCGCGCCGTGAATCGCACAGCAAGTCGCACCGTGAGCCAGTTGGCAAAGCCGCATCCTCTGCCTTGCACCACCGCCAAGACCGCCACCAGCGCCAACCCACCCCGTAAGATGACGCCATGACACAGCCGCACAACGCTTCCCCTGCAACTTCACCCACTGCGTCACGCTTCTGGGCCGACTGGACCACCCGCGCCTTCAGCCAAGCACAACTGAGTGGCACCCTGGCGCAAACCATTGCTGTGCTGCCCGTGGCCGCCACCGAGCAGCACGGCCCGCACCTGCCGCTGCATGTGGACAGCACCCTGGTGGACGGCGTGATTGCCGCCAGTCTGCCGCACATTGCCGCCGACGTGCCCGCGCTGTTTTTGCCCACCCAGGCCGTGGGCTTGAGCCCCGAACACGCGGCCTTTGCGGGCACGCTAACGCTGAAGGCCGAGACCACCATCCGCCTGTGGACCGACATTGCCGAGAGCGTGGCCGCCAGTGG
>JBEGPS010000097.1:0-8975 GCA_041181325.1 Pseudomonadota bacterium | reverse complement strand
GTGATTTCCGACACCACACGCATGGTGTAAGGGAAGTCTTCTTTGGAAGGCAAGCAAGCCACCAAAGCACGCTTAGCCAAACGGCCGTGACCGATTTCGCGGCGCTTGGGCGTACCCACGCGACCGGTTTCGCCGGTGGCGAACGGAGGCATGTTGTAGTGCAGCATGAAACGGTCTTCGTAGTCGCCACTCAACGCATCGATACGCTGTGCATCACGCTCGGTACCCAAAGTGGTCACCACCAAGGCCTGTGTTTCACCGCGGGTGAATAGCGCAGAGCCGTGGGTGCGGGGCAGCACGCCATTGCGGATTTCGATGGCGCGCACAGTGCGTGTATCGCGACCGTCAATACGGGGCTCACCAGCCAGAATTTGGCCGCGAACGATCTTGGCTTCAATTTCAAACAGCAAACCTTCAATGGCGACGGAATCGAACGCCGCGCCTTCAGCCTTGAGCGCGGCCATGACTTCCGAGTAAGCCGCGCGGCACGCTTGTGTACGGGCTTGCTTGTTGCGGATTTGGTAAGCAGCTACCAGCTTGTCTTTGGCCAGACCATCGATCTTGGCGATCAGGGCTTCGTCTTTGGCGGGGGCTTTCCAGTCCCACATGGGTTTGCCGGCGTCACGAACGAGTTCGTGGATGGCGTTGATGGCGATGTTGCCTTGGGCGTGGCCAAACACCACGGCGCCGAGCATGATTTCTTCGGACAGTTGTTGGGCTTCAGATTCGACCATCAGCACAGCGGCTTCAGTACCGGCAACGACCAGATCCATGATGGAGTCTTTGCGTGCAGTTTGGCCGGGGTTCAACACGTATTCGCCGTTGACGTAACCCACGCGGGCTGCGCCAATGGGACCGTTGAACGGCACGCCGCTAATAGACAAGGCTGCACTGACCGCGATCATGGCGGCGATGTCGGCATCGACTTCAGGGTTCAACGACACGGTGTGGATGACCACGTGCACTTCGTTGAAGAAACCTTCTGGGAACAAAGGGCGAATCGGGCGGTCGATCAGGCGGCTGGTCAGGGTTTCGAACTCGCTAGGGCGGCCTTCGCGCTTGAAGAAGCTGCCGGGGATCTTGCCTGCGGCGTAGCTTTTCTCAAGATAATCCACGGTCAGTGGGAAGAAGTCTTGGCCTGGCTTGCCTTCAGTTTTGGCAACCACGGTGGCCAGCACCACGGTGCCATCCATGTCCAGCAGCACAGCGCCGGTGGATTGGCGTGCGATTTCGCCGGTTTCCATGGTGACTGTGTTGCTGCCCCATTGGAAGGTTTTGGTAACTTTTTTGAACATTGTCATAGTGTTTCTCCGTCAGTTTTGGGATAGTTTTGGAAGGTGAAGGCCACCTCACCCAAGCCCGGATTCGTCAATACAGCCCACGATGCCATTCCAGAGAAATACCCGCTTGGCGGGCCGATTGCTTTGGAATGACACAGCTTCGTACTGTTTTTTGCCGTCTCCGAAGTAAAAAACGCCTGAGCTAGTGACCTAACTCAGGCGTTCGTCATTCTTTTTCCGACTTACTTACGCAGGCCCAATTTGGCAATCAAGGCAACGTAACGGTCATGGTCTTTTGCGTTCAAGTAGTCCAACAGCTTGCGGCGGCGGCTCACCATACGCAACAAACCACGGCGACCATGGTGGTCTTTGGCGTGGGTCTTGAAGTGGGGGGTCAGCTCATTGATACGGGCAGTCAGCAGTGCAACTTGCACTTCTGGGGAGCCGGTGTCGCCGACTTTGCGTGCGTTGTCTTTGACAACGGTGGCTTTGATGCTGGATGCGATCATTTTTTATTTCCTTGGATTAGTTTCAACTTGCGCACCCGGCTGGAACTGCCAAATGCGTGCGTCTTGCGACATTCACGTACGTCTTTCGACATTTCGTGCGCTCTGCACTGTGCAAAGCCGCTCGATTATAGCCTGAGCGGCTTTGCTTACTCAGCCAGACTCTAAGGGCGATTCATCTTGCAGGTCGTGGGCTGCTCAGCGGCTGTCGGCGAAATCGTTTTCACCACGCGAAACCCGTAGCCCGAGCCTTCCACGTCAAACTTCACGCCCTGCGTGCCAGCGCGGTCCATCACACCCACTACCAAGGGCTGTTGAAACTGGTGATCGGCTGCCCGCATGGCCCCAGATTGACCTCCCAAAGTGACGCTAGCCCTCTCCAGTTGTGCGCCAACAGCTACCATATCGATAGCACCAGGCATCACCGCACCGGAGCGTTTTGCCGCCGCCTCCAGCGCTTGGGCCAGCGACTCCACCATCAGCTGCATACGCATGTGTACGTAATCGTCCGCCGGCTGGGGGAAACGGGTGCGAAACGACTTGTAAAACGCTTCGCTGCCTGCCGTTTGCACATTGGGCAACCAATCCGCCACCGCCACCACCTTGCCCACACCTGCATCGCCAATGGCAGCAGGTGCGCCCAACGCATTGCAGTAGAAGGTGTAGAACTTGCCCTCGTAGCCCGCGTCTTTTGCGGCCTTGATTAACAGCGACAGGTCATTGCCCCAGTTGCCGGTGACCACAGCCTGTGCTCCGCTGGCCTTGATCTTGACGGCGTAGGGCAAAAAGTCCTTTACGCGTGCCATGGGATGCAGCTCTTCCCCGGCAATTTGCACATCGGGGCGCTGCACAGCCAGTTGGCGCTTGGCCTCTTTCAACACCGACTGGCCAAAGCTGTAGTCCTGCCCGATCAGGTAGACGCTTTTGAGTGCTTTGTCTTCTTTGATGCTGTCCATCAACGCGGCCATGCGCATGTCGGCATGGGCGTCGAACCGGAAGTGCCAAAAACTGCACTTCTCGTTGGTGAGCGTCGGGTCTACCGCCGAGTAATTCAAAAAAATCACGCGTTGGGAGGGCTCGCGCTCGTTGTGCTTGTTGATGGCGTCAATCAACGTGGCAGCATTGGCCGATGAATTGCCTTGCAAAACAAAGCGCGCACCGCCATCAATGGCCGAGCGCAGGGCAGACAGAGCTTCTTCGCTTTGCCCCTTGCTGTCGAAGCGCTCCAGCACCAGCGGGGTGTTGCCACCGGAGGCTGCTGGCAGCTTGACGCCGCCGCGTGCATTCACACGCTCCACGGCCCACTGCAAATTGCGAAACACGGCCTCGCCTGCGTTGCCGTTGGGGCCACTCAGGCCTTCGATCATTGCCAATTTGATGGCCGGCTTGGTGGCCAATTCAGAGCTTTGTGCGCTTGCGTTCAGGGCAGCAAAAGCAAGGCTGCATAGCGCCAACGCGCCCGTTTTCAAGGTCTGGCGGCGAAGAATAAACATGGGGAAATTTCTCTTGAATTACAACGAAGTGAGCGCAGCTTCAGTGCCTGCGACGCTCACTGTGAGCGCCGCGCAGTGTACTAGGAGTTCTCCATGTTTTTTACAGCTACCCAACCTCAACTGCGTCGCAATGTTTACGCCCATACAGGCCGCGCATTGGAGCGCTATTTGGACGATGCGCTCAGCGGTTCGCGCCAGGCAGCCACCACCTACACACAGGATGAAACTGCATTCACCTTGTCACTGGACATGCCCGGCATTGCCAAGGACCAACTGAGCATTGCCATCGAAGGCGCAGTGGTGCGCATCAACAGCAAAGAAGGTGCACCTCGCAGCTACCGCACTGCCTACGAACTACCGCAAGAGCTGGACACCGCGCTGTGCGAAGCCAAGCTGGAAAATGGTGTGCTGAAGTTGAAGCTGGCAAAAAAAGTGCCGGTGAACAACGTCACCGAAATCGCCATTCACTAGCCCTGCGTAATGGCATCCAAGGGCCAGCGCGGCTTCACGTCAAAAGCGTAAGTCGTGCTGGCAGTTTGCATGCCGCTTTGCAGGCGCATGGCAGCCGCCATGGCGATCATGGCTCCGTTGTCGGTGCACAGGTGGAGCTCGGGGTAGTGCACACGCACACCACGTTTGGCGCATGCGGCGTTGAGCTGCGTGCGCAGTTCGTGGTTAGCACCTACGCCACCTGCCACTACCAAGCGCTTCAAGCCGGTTTCTTTGAGCGCAGTCATGGATTTCTTTAGCAACACATCTACGATGGCCGCCTGCGTGGATGCCGCCAAATCGGCATGGGCTTGGCGCGGCAAATCTTCAAAACGCACTGCCCCCGCAGCGGCCACCATGCGCTGCGATTGCACCAACACTGCAGTCTTCAAGCCCGCAAACGAAAAGTCAAGGTTGCCACTGTGCAGCAACGGCCGGGGTAACGCGTAGGCCGTGGGGCTGCCTTCTAACGCCAGCTTAGCCAACAGCGGCCCGCCCGGATAAGCCAGCCCCATCAGCTTGGCCGACTTGTCAAACGCCTCGCCTGCAGCGTCGTCAATGGTTTCACCCAGAATGGCGTAGCGCCCTACCCCGTCCACCCGCATCAACTGCGTGTGGCCACCTGAAACCAGCAGGGCCACGAAGGGAAACTCAGGTGGGTCTTCACTCAAAAACGGCGAGAGCAAGTGCCCTTCCAGGTGGTGCACGCCCAGCACCGGCTTATTGATCGCAGCGCCCAACGCGCAAGCCACGCCCGCACCCACCAGCAAAGCACCTGCCAGCCCGGGGCCACGGGTGTAGGCCACTACGTCCACATCCGCCAGGGTGCGGTCTGCACTGGCAAACACTTCTTTGGCCAGCGGTAGCACGCGACGAATGTGGTCGCGGCTGGCCAGCTCGGGTACCACGCCGCCAAAGGCCTGGTGCATCTCAATCTGGCTGTACAGCGCGTGGGCCAGCAGCACGGGCACGCCTTCCGCGCGCGTTTGCACCAAGGCCACTCCTGTTTCGTCGCATGACGACTCGATTCCCAAAACCAGCATGTTGTTCAGCATAGGGCGCAGAGTTTAGAGTACAGCCATGTTGCATGACTTCGATATCGCATCGTTAGAGCGCGCCACCCTGGATGCCGTGGCCCCACCGGCTATTGAAGCGCTGCCCGGCTGGCTATTGCCGTTTGACCAATCCACCATTGGCCGCGCCAAAAGTGCGGTGCCGCTTAGCCACGCCGCACAAGATGCCCGTATTTTGCAAAGCATTGTTGACCGCTACGCCGTGCACCAGATGCCTGCTGCATTTCGGGTGGCCGATGTGGTCAACCTGAGCACCATTCACCTGGAGCTGCGCCGCTTGGGATTGACACCGCAACAGCCTACTTTGGTGCAAATTGGCTCGGCCCAGCGCATGCTGGCCGCATTGGGCACAGCGGATGCTTTGGGCGCATGTGCAACCGCTTCGGTGACCGTCACACATCGCCCCACACCAGCGTGGTCAGCGGTATACACCGCGCCCGGTTTTGATGCAGTCGATGGGGCACACCGGGTGCAAGCCCTAAGTCGCAGCACCACCGTGGTGTTTGCCAGTCTGGCCGATGCGCAAGGACCGGTGGCTGCGGGTACCGCATCTTTTAGCCAGGGCTGGGCCAGCGTACACGGCATGCGCACGGCAGAACGCGCACGGGGCCGAAACTTGGCAGGCCATGTATTGGCGGCACTGGCACAACAGGCCATTTCACGAGGCATAGACCGGGTGTTTTTGCAGGTGGAACAAGGCAACGCGCCTGCCTTGGCGCTGTACCAACGGGCGGGCTTTCAAACTGCTTGGCAATACCACTATTGGCGCGGTTCTTGCGTAACCTAAATTTATGACAGACGCCCTCCGTATTGTGGTGATTTCGCCTGATTTGGCCATCACCGACACAAGCGACACGCATGCCATTGACCAGGCCGAGCGTTCGCGCAGCCTGCGCATCGGATTGCTGGAAAGCGATTTCAATTTGGTGGCATCACTTCCCGCCGATGTGTTTCTCACTGAGCGCCTGGCACAACTGCAACCCGACCTGATCATTGTGGATGCCGAAAGCGATGCGCGCGACGCGCTGGAGCACGTGGTGATGGCCACACGCGATGCACGCCGCCCTATCGTGATGTTCACCAACGACCACGACACCGGTAACGCCCGCGCCGCTGTGGCCGCTGGTGTGTCGGCCTACATCGTGGCAGGGCTGCAGCCAGACCGCATTCGCCCGATATTGGACGTGGCCATGGCCCGTTTTGAGCAAGAACAAGCACTGCGCCAAGAACTGGCCAACACCCGTAGCGAACTGCATGAGCTGTCTACCGCCATGCAAGACCGCAAGGTGATCGACCGCGCCAAAACCATGCTGATGCAACGCCAGCAACTGTCTGAAGACGTGGCCTACGCGCGGCTGCGCAAAACCGCCATGGACAAAAACCTGAAAATTGTGGAAGTGGCCCAGCGCATGTTGGATGTGGCAGACTTGTTGGGTTAGCTGACTGCAGAGCCCACCAAGCCTGCGTAGGCTGCTACTAATTTAATAGCAAATAAACGCGCAATTTTTACAGTTGTGATGCCGCCATGACGCAGTTGCGGCCTGAATTTTTAGCGCGGTATAGCGCTGCGTCGCAAACGGACAGTAGCCCATCGACGTCATTCACTGCACTGGAGAGGGTGGCCACACCAAAGCTTGCGGTGAATCGAAATCGGGTCAAATCCATGGCGGAGAGCTCCATTGATTCCAAAAGAACGCGAATCCGCTCTGCCACCTGTACGGCATGTATCTCGTCAGTTTGCGGAAGCAGCAGCACAAACTCTTCGCCCCCGATCCGGGCAAGGGTATCTCCCAACCGCAACTCGCCCTGTACAGCCGCACACAAATGCACTAGGACCAGATCACCCGTGGGATGACCATACTTGTCGTTGATGCGTTTGAAGTGATCAATGTCCAGCATCACCATCGACAGATCGGATTGCTGGCGCTTGGCAGAAGCAATTTCGATATCCGCCCGCCTTAGCCAATACCGACGATTGAAAGCCCCCGTTAAGGGGTCCGTCGTTGCCTGACGCTCAAGATCGGCAGTGCGCAGTGCCACACGCTCTTCCAGCACCTGATTCAATGCCAGTAGTTGGGCGTTAGCTTGCAGCAGTTGGTCTTCGGTCTTAATGGCTTTGGTGACGTCACGCTGAATGCCAATGAAATGGGTGGTCTCCCCCTGCTCATTTTTGACCGGCGAAAGTGTCAACAAATTCCAGAACGGCGTGCCATCCTTCTTGAAATTTTGAACCGTGCATTGCAAAGGCACTCGCTGCGCAATGGCATCGCGAATTTGCAGTAGCGCGGGTTGATCGCGACCGCGCGTATTGAGAAAGCGGCAATTCCCACCCAGAATTTCGTCAGCGCGGTACCCGGTGAGCGCCTCGAACTTTGGGTTCGCGTAGACGATGGGGTTGTCCGGCAAGTGGACGTCGACGATGACCAGCCCCTCATCCATGTGCTCCACAGAGGCCTTAAAAAGGCGTTCACCCCAATATTTGGCGCGCAAGTCATTTAGCACCGACGCAAAAGCCAACCCAGTCAGCAACAACGAAGCCAAAAACTGCTGCAACACCACCGCTCTGACATCTTCTGGCAAGGACGAGAAAAGCCCTTTGCCATGTGCCGAACCCAAGGTGGCACTCACGCAAATAAAACAGCCCATTAAAGAAGCACCCCGAACGCCAAACTGCACAGCAACTAAAAAAATCAGCGGTAATAACAAGAGCGGACTAAAGGTAAGCAGTGACCTTTGGTTGGCGTCTGGATAAAAAAGCAGACTGCACAAAACAATGGCAACGACAGCCAGAGCTAACGCACTGCAGTAACCAGTCGGAGATTTGGGGAAACTCGCCACGGGCTTTTGCAACCACCCCAACAACAGCGGCGCCAATGCAATCATGCCCATACCGTCGCCAATCCACCAGACGCGCCAGTTCACCCAAAATGTTGCCTCATTGCCAGGGGAGTTGACATAGATCAAGGCACCAAACACTGCAGCCAAAGCGGGTGCAGCGCCCATGACGACGACCGTGAAAATCAGCACTTCACGCAAGTTAGAAAAATTCAGTTTTTCACCACAGTAGCGACGCAGCAACAGGGCGGCAAGTGTGGCCTCAGACACATTGATCAACCCAAAACCTAGGGATTGCCACACATGAAAGGAACTGCCAAACCCGTCGGCCAAAAGTTCAGCGCCCACCGCAGCAATGGAAAAATTCCACCATTCGCGCGTCTCATTGAGCATCAGTGCCGCCAGCACGATGGCGTTGGGCATCCAAAAAACCACGATCCCGCTCTGCATGACAGCGAACGAAATGGCGAACTTGGCGGTGGCGATATAGGCCACCACCATGACAGCCGCTTGCAACGGCACAGACGCCTTCACCCTGTCAACCGCCCTGAGAAATAAAGAAATCATGGTTAGCCACTGCGATGGAATTAGAAATTCTTAGGTGCATTAGCAACTGCTGCAAAGCATACACCCGTGGCGGCCCACATCCGCACCAGACTGGGGCGCGGGCTGTGCAAATTTCCAAGCGCTTTTATTGGTAACCAATGCCCATCACGTAGTTGCGCAACAACTCCTCTTCGTGGTTTCCAGCCGCCAGCAATGCCCGCAAGCCGTCGCGCGCATTCAACACACCCAGCGGCTTGCGGTCGGCACCCATCAGCAGCGCGTAGATAAGGCCCCGCGCGTGCATCATGGCCAACACGTCCGACAGCAGCTCCTCTGGCTCGCAGGTGGTGAATTCATGCGCCATCACATCGCCCGCCAGGGTGGTGAAGAAGTCGGCTTGGCCCAACCCTAGGCGGCGCACCAGCACGGTCTCGGTGATGGTGCCCACCGCCGCGCCTGCGGCATCGCACACCACCACAACGCTGATTTGCGCACCCGACAAACATGTCGCCACCTCGACCAATAGCGCATCTGCTGCCACCGTAAATAGCCGCGAATGGGCCACCACTTCGATGGCGCTGACCAGCAAAGGGGCCACAGCGCGGGCCTCTGCGGCGGCCACGGGCATGCTTTCGGGGACGATGGGTTGCGGCATGGGTTGGCTTTCGGTGGTGATGAATGCGGTGATTGGGGAGGCCAGTCCATCGTCGCGGCGGCAGTGGGTGGGGTCTGCTACTCAGCGCACCCAAGCGC
>JBEGPS010000096.1:0-17148 GCA_041181325.1 Pseudomonadota bacterium | reverse complement strand
CATGGCGTAGCCAATGACGTCATTCACCTGTTCTTCGCGGCAAGCGCGCACGCAGCGGTTGCACTGAATGCAGGCATCCAAGTTCACTGCCATGGCAGGGTGTGACACATCGCTGGCAGGCTGTTCACGGCGCAGCGCCTTCAGTTCGGGGCGCACCCGAACATCCATGCGCGCGGCCCAGTCGCTCAGCTCACCGTGCTGTTGCGACTCGTCGGCCTCATTCCATTTGTAGCCAGTGTCGGGCATGTCAGAGAGCAACATTTCCAGCACCATCTTTTGGCTTTTGATGGCACGCTCGCTGGTGGCCTGCACTTCCATGCCAGCCGTAGCGCTGCGACAGCAGCTGGGGGCCAAAGTGCGCTCGCCTTTGATCTCGACCACGCAGGCGCGGCAATTGCCATCGGCACGCAAGCCATCTTTGTAGCAAAGGTGGGGAATGCAAGTCCCAGCGCGCTCGGCGGCCTTGAGGATGGACTCGCCCTCGAACGCTTCGACTGGCTTGCCATCGAGCATGAAGGTGATGACTTGGGGCGTCACTTCAACCAATTTGGTAGGGGCGTTCATATCAAGCCACCTCGTGAGGAAAGTATTTTTGAACACAGCGTACTGGATTAGGCGCCGCCTGCCCCAAGCCGCAAATAGACGCATCGGTCATGACCACGTTCAGGTCTTCCAGCGTTTCGTTATCCCACACCGCTGCTTCTAATAGTTTGGCAGCCTTGGCGGTACCTACGCGACAAGGCGTGCACTGGCCACAACTCTCGTGGGCAAAAAACCGCATCATGTTGAGCGCCGCATCGCGTGCTTTGTCGTTCTGGCCCAGCACGATCACCGCTGCAGAACCAATAAAGCCGCCATGTGGCTGGAGGGTGTCAAAGTCCAATGGCACGTTGGCCAAACTGGCGGGGAATATGCCGCCTGACGCGCCACCAGGCAGATAGGCATAAAGCGTGTGGCCTTCCAGCATGCCGCCACAGTATTCTTCAATCAGTTCTGTCAGACTAATGCCTGCCGGTGCCAGTTTTACGCCAGGGTGTTTGACGCGACCGCTCACGCTAAAGCTGCGCAGACCCTTGCGCCCATTGCGACCAAAGCTGCTGAACCAGGCTGGGCCTTTTTGAATGATGTCGCGCACCCAATACAGGGTCTCAAAATTGTGCTCTAACGTGGGCCTGCCAAACAGACCCACTTGGGCGATATAGGGGGGGCGCATGCGGGGCTCACCGCGCTTGCCTTCAATGCTCTCGATCATCGCGGACTCTTCGCCACAGATGTAGGCACCAGCGCCACGGCGCAACTCGATGTGCGGTAACGCGCACGGGGGGTTGGCTTGCAGCTTGGCCAGCTCGGCTTCCAGAATGGCACGGCAACCATGGTATTCATCGCGCAGATAGATATAGCAGGCATCAATGCCCACCACCTGGGCTGCAACCAGCAGCCCTTCCAAAAATCGATGCGGGTCGCGCTCCAGGTAGGTGCGGTCCTTGAAGGTACCGGGCTCACCTTCGTCAATATTTACAGCCATCAGCTTCGGGCTAGGTTGATCCCGCACGATGCGCCATTTGCGGCCTGCAGGAAATCCGGCCCCGCCCAGCCCGCGCAGGCCCGAGTCTTCCATCGCTTTGACGGCACTTTCAGCGTCTTGTGTACCGTTAGCCAAGGCAACTGCCAGTGCATACCCGCCATGGGCAAGGTAGGCGTCGTACCCGGTATAGCCAGGCGCCACTTCCACCGCATGGGGATACGGGGACACACTACGCTGCGCATGCTCAGATGCTACAAAAACAGTAGCTGCTTGCGCAGACGGGTGGAGGGCTGCAGCCGAATTGACCATTGAAATAACCGATTCCACCGTCGCCAGCGGCACCGGATTTTGGTGCACTACAGCCACCGGGGCTTGCTCACACCGGCCCACACAGGGAGCGGGAATCACATGCACGTCTTGGCTACCCAACAACTGGGGCAAGCGTGCCAGCAAATCTTGGGCACCTGCCAGCTCGCAACTCAAACCATCGCACACACGCACCGTGAGCCCGGGAGCTTTGTCATCACCACGCACCACCTCAAAGTGGTGGTAGAACGTAGCGACTTCAAACACTTCGGCCATCGGGATATTCATCTCTTTGGCTAGGGCCACCAGATGACGGTCGTGCAGGCAACGATAGGCGTCGTTGAGCTTGTGCAGGTGCTCAATCAACAAATCACGCCGGTGACCGCCTTCAGGAGAAGGCCCCACCAAAGCGCGCACTTCTTCCAGTGACACGTCATCCACCTGGCGCCCTTTGAGCTTGCTTTTGCGACGAATGCGCTCGCGCATATCGTCCACGGTGGCCAAAGCTACGGTCTGGATTTCAGGTGTTTGCATAGTCACTTGTTGAAGCAAAAGTTAGAAAGTAGGGTTAACTGACGTTAAGCGAAGAATTTCGCCACACTGAGCAAGGTGCGATACACGCCCCAAGCTAATGGAAGGCCCACAGCCAGCCAAGCAAAAACCACTACCGCAGTAGGAATGCTGTCGGCTGCGCCACTGCTAACACCCACTTCAGAGGCGGCTGCGCGCTCATGTGCCAGCTTTTTCTCGTCAGCGAGTTCTGCATCGGTCATAAACCACTTGTTGTCCAAAGGACGCACCAGCAGATTACACACCAAGCCCACTAACAACATGCCCACCAAGATGTACATGGTTTGGTTGTAAACCTGCTCACGTGGAATGCCTAGGCCAAGCTGGTATTCACGCATGTAGTTCACCACCACAGGGCCCAACACACCCGCTGTTGCCCAAGCGGTCAACAAGCGGCCATGGATAGCGCCCACCATTTGCGTGCCGAATATGTCTGCCAAGTAGGCAGGCACAGTAGCAAAGCCGCCGCCGTACATACTCAAAATCACGCAGAAGGCACCCACAAACAACACAATGCTGCCAGCCGCTGCGCTGCCGGGAACGCTGAAGTACATCAAGCCACCCAAGACGAAGAACACGATGTACGTAATCTTGCGGCCCAACTTGTCTGACAAGCTGGCCCAGAAGAAGCGGCCGCCAATGTTGAACAAGCTCAGCAACGCAGTAAAGCCAGCGGCCACTGTTGCAATAGCCTTGAGCTGATCTTTATCCAACTCACCGAACTTGGCAGGAATGCCAATGAGAGCACCGCCGAATACTTCTTGCAACATGGGGGAGGCCATTCCGATCACGCCAATGCCGGCGCTCACGTTCATGCACAACACCATCCAAATCAGCCAGAACTGGGGGATGCCCCAGACCTTTTTCACGTGCACGTGCTTTTGCGTGATCATGGCGTTGTTGGCTTGTGCTGGGGGTGGTGTCCAGCCGGCTGGTTTCCAGCCGGTTTCAGGTACGCGGTAACCAAAGGCACCCGCCATCATGAACACAAAGTAGATCAGTGCCATCACCACAAAGGTCTGCATTACGCCCACATCGGTAGGTGTTGCAAACGACTTCATCAAGTCAGCGGCGAGTGGAGAGCCAATCATGGCACCGCCACCAAAGCCCATGATGGCCATGCCTGTGGCCATACCGCGACGATCGGGGAACCACTTGATCAGCGTAGACACTGGCGAGATATAGCCCAGCCCCAAACCGATACCGCCGATAACGCCAGAGCCGAGAATCATCATCCAGAATTGGTGCAGGTAAACGCCCATGGCCGAGATCAACATGCCGCCACACCAGCACAGGGCGGACACCACACCTGCTTTGCGTGGACCAGCGCGCTCAAGCCAGCCGCCCCAGGTGGCTGCACTAGAACCGAGCAACACAAAGAACAGGGTGTACATCCAACCGAGGGTGGAGATTTGCCAGTCGCACGTGGTGGTGAAAAGCTGCGCCCAAAAGCCCACATCGGGGCCGCATTTGATGGCCTCTTTGATACCTAAAGCTTTAGATAGAGGCAACCAAAACACCGAAAAGCCATAGGCCATACCGATGCAAAGATGAATGGCTAAAGCCGCTGGCGGTACTAGCCATCGGTTAAAGCCTGGGCCCGCAATAATGCGTTCCTTGGCCAGCAGTCCTGGTGATGCAGTTGACATAGTTGTCTCCAATTCGATGGTTATTGTTTGACACGTACTCTCTATACGTGCACCGAGTATCTGCGCATGCGAATGCGCAGTCCAATTGAATCATCACATTGATTGATTCAAAAAATAAATGCGGCGATGCAGCAAAAAAGAGGTGTGTACGCAGAGCTCAGACTGCCAGCAATCCGCTGTGTGCGGCTGCATGCCGCAGCCACGCGCCGTCTTGCGCCAAAGACAATCCTGCCTCTAGGGCGCGCGAGGGGCGCGCCTGGGCGTGGGAGATAAAAGCAATCGGAGTGCGTACGGACGGCCCCATCAAAGGCAGGGCAGTTAACTCACGGTATCCCCGCAAGGTGTCTACCAATGAACCAGGCAGCACGCTGCACACATTGCCGTCCACGACGCTGAGCATCATGGTCATGATGGAATTGGTTTCCATGGCTGGCTGCACCGTTACCCCTGCGACGCGAAATGCAGCGTCCACAATGGTGCGGTTGTGCATCTCTGGCGTCAACAGGCACAGCGGGAGTTCGGCAGCGTCCTTCCACTGCATTGGCTCACCAATGTGCAAGCCGTCTTTGTGGCGCTTGTGCGCTTTGCGAAGCAAAAAGTAGTGCTCGGTGTACTGAGGCCAAGCCTGTAAGCGGCGGTCTTTGACACGCATGCGCTCGCTATAGCCCAACGCCATGTCGATAGACAAATCCTCCAGCCCCTGCTCTAACGCAGAGGAACTGAGCGACAACACAATGGGCTGAATGCCCGCATGCCGGGCATTCAGCATCGCAGCAAAGCGCGCGGCAATGGGCACAGCAGTGGGCACTGCCGCAATGCGCAGCGAGCCACGTGGCACATGGGTCTCGCTTTTTAGGTCTTGCTGCAAGTTGGCATGCTCATGCATCATCATCTGCGCCGAAGCGAGTACCCGCTCACCTTCTAGCGTCAAGCCCGCATAAGTGCGGTCGCGCTTGACAATGACTACATTGAACTCGGCCTCCAGGGCGCGGATGGCATTGGATAACGCTGGCTGCGTAATGTGACAAGCCAGCGCCGCACGGCCAAAGTGCTTGTGCTCGTTAAGCGCCACCAAATAGCGCAGTGACGATAAAAGATTCACCGCACGCCACCCAGCTTAAGTGCTCTTGCTGATGGTGATGCTGGGGAACTTGGACGAAAAGTCTTTGTTCTTGGCTGCAATCGATACCGCCACCTTGCGGGCGACCGCTTTGTACAACACGGCCACATCGCTGTCCGGATCAGCAACCACGGTGGGCTTACCACTGTCGGCCTGCAGACGAATTTGCATATTCAGTGGCAGCGCGCCCAGGTAGTCCATGCCGTAGTCAGCGGCCATATTTTTACCGCCATCGGCGCCAAAAATATGCTCCACGTGGCCGCAGTTGCTGCACACGTGTACTGCCATGTTTTCCACAATACCCAAAATAGGCACGCCCACTTTTTCAAACATCTTGATGCCCTTCTTGGCATCCAGCAATGCAATGTCTTGGGGCGTGGTGACTACTACCGCACCCGTCATGGGCACGCGCTGGCTCAGGGTCAATTGAATATCGCCAGTGCCAGGTGGCATGTCTACGATCAAATAGTCCAAGTCTTTCCAATTGGTTTGGCGCAGCAGTTGTTCCAACGCCTGAGTGGCCATGGGACCGCGCCAAATCATGGCCTCATCTTGGGCTACCAAAAAACCAATCGACATAACCTGCACGCCGTAGTTAGACAATGGCTCCATCGTCTTGCCATCCTCGCTGTCGGGGCGGCCTTCAATTCCCATCATCATGGGCACGCTGGGCCCGTAAATATCGGCATCCAAAATACCCACATTCGCGCCTTCTGCCGCCAAAGCCAGCGCCAAATTGACCGCCGTGGTGCTCTTACCCACGCCACCTTTACCTGAGGCCACGGCCACAATGTTCTTAACGCCCGGCAGCAACTGCACACCACGCTGAACCGCATGGGCCAGCACTTTGGTGTGCACGTTCACGGACACGTTGCCCACACCTTCAACGCTCTTTGCAGCCGCAATCAAGTGGTTGCGAAACGCGGGGATTTGGCTTTTCGCGGGGTAACCCAACTCAACATCAAAAGCCACATCGCCAGCCGTTAAAGAAAAGTTGCGGATGGATTTGGTAGTTACAAAATCTTTGCCCGTGTTGGGATCGATCACGCCCTGCAAGGCGGCCATGATTACTTGTTCAGTCAATGCCATTAAAAACTCCTGTTGCGTTGAGTCTATCGAATACCGGCGTGCCAGAAATTCTTGCGGGTTTACCCCGTGTTTCTCACGCTATGGGTTACTGGTTTGGGTTTCATAATGTGCAGTATGCGTATTGCCGTACCAAAGTCCCCCGCAGGTCTGTTACTTACCGGTGGTGGCGCGCGTGCTGCCTATCAGGTGGGCGTGCTAGAGGCCATTGCTGACCTTCGTCTGGCCTGCGGCGCAGGCAACCAACCCAACCCATTTCCCATTATTTCAGGCACATCAGCCGGTGCCATCAACGCAGCCGCATTGGCCTGCGGGGCTGACGACTTCGACACCACTGTGCGCCTGATTGCCAAAACGTGGCGCGAATTTCATGCACACGACGTGTACCGCTCCGACCACCTGAGCATGCTGCGCTCTGGCGCCACCTGGATGACTTTGCTGTCGGTAGGCTGGCTGGTAGCCAAGTTTCGCCGCATCAAACCCAAGTCGCTACTAGACAACTCGCCATTGGGTGAATTGCTCAAACGTCTGGTGCCACTTGAAAGATTGCCGCTGCTGATACGCCGCGGGCACTTGCAGGCGCTGTCAGTTACAGCGTCGAGCTACAGCACCGGCGACCACATTACCTTTTTTGAAGGCGATAAGCGACTGATGCCGTGGATACGCACACAGCGGCTCGCGGTACGGGACAAAATTACCCATGCGCATTTACTAGCGTCGAGTGCCATACCATTTGTGTTTCCTGCCACCGAATTGCACGTAAATGGGCACTCCGAATATTTTGGCGATGGCTCCATGCGCCAGTCGGCCCCCATTGCGCCCGCTATCCATTTAGGAGCAGAAAAGATACTGGTGGTGGGGGCTGGGCGCATGCACGAACCCAAAGACGAAGCCCATTTGCACACCACCAGCAGCTACCCCAGTATTGCGCAAATTGCGGGGCATGCGTTGTCCAACATCTTTTTGGATGCGCTGGCAGTGGATGTTGAGCGGGTCCGCCGTATCAACCAAACCATCAAACTGGTCCCTGAAAACTTGCGCAAAGACAGCGCGTTACGGCCCATAGAACTGTTAGTCATTGCCCCCAGCCAGCGGCTGGACGCTGTGGCAGCGCGCCACATTGACGAATTGCCCCACGCCGTGCGCACTATGCTGGGCGGGGTGGGCGTATCGTCTGCCAAAGCCGATGTAAAAGGTGCCGCGCTGGCCAGTTACTTGTTGTTTGAGTCGGGTTACACCAGCGAGTTGATGGCGCTGGGCTACGCCGATGCGCAAAAACAACGGACTGAGATGTGTGCTTTCTTTGGCTGGACAGACCCACAAGCACCTCCCGTATTGCCCGACAAGCCAGCGTTTGTGGATCGCCGAACCGACCCGCTGCGCCTGCGTTGAATGGAAAATAACAACCCTAACTCAACATTGATGCCCCTGTGAACCACCCCATTGCCCACGCTGAACTGATATCTACGTACCGGCGCGCCGAAGCCGAAGCCGCGCACAAATACGGGTTGATCAAACTGGTGGAGAAAAAAGGCCCGAAAGCGATTCAGACGGCGATAGATACGGCAGCCAAAGCCGCAAAGCGGCGAGACAGCTATGCCAAAAAACTCGCCGAGCTCGGCCTGGTGCTCAACGATTGAGCACCCCCAGCGCATCCCGCGCCCAGGCAATGCTGCCCTCCTCATACAGGATTCCCTTTTTAAGAATCAAGTACTGCAATCTGGCAGCGCGTGGCAGCGCGTCACCCCGAGCAAAGTCTCGCGCCTCGATGGCGCGGTAGTGCGCCAGCTTCTCAGTGTGCTGGGCGATGCGAGTTCGCAGCTCGCCGCTTAAATCCACCTCGTCCAGCGCAGCATCGGCCCGCAGCTTCACGGTGAATTCGTCGCGCAAATCCATGGGCGTCGCAGGCTCCCGGGTCCAACGTACCAGTTCGGCACGGCCATCTGGCAACACCTTGTACTCGCGCTTGCGGGTGGCACCAGCGTCGGGCGCAGTGTCCGAGACGATCCAGCCTTTTTCTTCCATGCGCGCCAGCTCGCGGTAGATCTGCTGATGGGTGGCGTGCCAGAAATAGCCGATGGACTTGTCAAACCGACGTGCCAGTTCGTACCCCGAAGAAGGCTTTTCGATCAGCGAAGTGAGCACAGCATGGGCAAGCGACATGCGGACTAGTCTAAGGGCAGCCGTCTAACTATGCAACTAGTTGCATAAATCTGACTAAACTTCTACACTGCAACTGGTTGCATAGCCGTACATGCCTTTTTGCCTACTGCCAACCCCATACGAACAACAGGAGACCGCTGAAATGACCACCGCCGCGCAGAACTACCCCCACATGCTTGCCCCTCTGGACCTGGGCTTTACCACCCTGAAAAACCGGGTGCTCATGGGCTCCATGCACGTGGGCCTGGAAGAAGCCAAAGACGGTTTCACCCGCATGGCAGCGTTCTACGCCGAGCGCGCCAAAGGCGGTGTGGGCCTGATCGTGACCGGCGGCATTGCCCCCAATGACCGCGCCCGCCCCATGCCCGGCGGCGCCGCCATGACCACCCAAAAAGAAGCCGACAAGCACAAAGTGGTAACCGAAGCCGTGCACGCTGCGGGCGGCAAGATTTGCATGCAAATCTTGCACTTTGGCCGCTACGCCTACCACCCAGAACTGGTAGCCCCCAGCGCGCTCAAAGCACCCATCAGCGCATTCCGCCCGCACGCACTCACGGGCGATGAAGTGAGCCAAACGATTGGGGACTACGCCAACGCCGCCGCGCTGGCGCAAAGCGCGGGTTATGACGGCGTAGAAATCATGGGCTCTGAGGGCTACCTGATCAACGAGTTCATCGCCCGCCAAACCAACCAGCGCGACGACGAGTGGGGTGGTTCATATGAGAACCGCATCCGCTTTGCGCTAGAGATTGTGCGCCGCACAAGGGCTCGGGTGGGGGCTAACTTCATCATCATCTTCCGCCTCTCCATGCTGGATTTGGTGGAAGGTGGCTCTACAAAAGAAGAAGTGGTACAACTAGCACAAGAACTTGAAGCCGCTGGTGTCACCATCCTGAACACCGGCATCGGCTGGCACGAGGCGCGCATCCCCACCATCGCCACCAAGGTGCCACGCGCGGCGTTTGCCTGGGTCACCGCGCAGCTCAAGGGCAGGGTAAAGATTCCTCTGATCGCCACCAACCGCATCAACACCCCCGAAGTGGCCGAGCAAATTTTGGCTAACGGTATGGCCGACATGGTGAGCATGGCCCGCCCCTTTTTGGCAGACCCGTTGTTTGTGCAAAAGGCCGCCGAGGGCAAGGCCGACCAGATCAACACCTGCATTGGCTGCAACCAGGCCTGCCTGGACCACACCTTTGGCGGCAAGATCACCAGCTGCCTGGTGAACCCGCGTGCCTGCAACGAGACGCTGATGATCGACAGCCCTGCCCCCAGCAACGAGCGCATTGCCGTGGTGGGCGCAGGCCCCGCCGGTTTGGCCTTCTCCACCGAGGCCGCCAAGCGCGGCTTTGATGTAACGCTATTTGACGCGGCCAGTGAGATCGGTGGCCAGTTCAATGTGGCCAAACAGGTGCCCGGCAAAGAAGAGTTTTACGAGACCCTGCGCTATTTCGGTAAACAGATCGAGTTGACCGGCGTGAAGCTGCAGCTGGGCAAAAAGGTCAGCGCGCAAGACCTGACCGCCGCCGGCTTCAAGCAAGTGGTGTTGGCCACGGGCGTGAGCCCGCGCAAGCCGGAGATTGAAGGCATCCACCACCCCAAGGTACTGGGCTATCTGGACGTGCTGCGCGACAAAAAACCGGTCGGCAAGACCGTGGCGCTCATCGGCGCAGGCGGCATTGGCTTTGACACTGCCGAATTTCTGCTCCATGAGGGAACCAGTCCTAGCCTGGACCCAACCAAGTTCTTTGCCGAATGGGGCGTCGACACCACGTTTGCCCACGCGGGTGGCCTCAAGCCCGCACACATTGAGGCCACACCGCGCAAGGTCTACCTGCTGCAGCGCAAGGCGAGCAAAGTGGGCGACGGCTTGGGCAAGACCACGGGCTGGATTCACCGCACATCGCTCAAAAACCGCGAAGTTGAAATGATCAACAACGTCACCTACCGCAAGGTGGACGATGCAGGCCTGCACATCACCGTGGGCGACAAGGAAATGGTGCTGCCGGTGGACAACGTGGTCATCTGCGCGGGACAAGACCCGCAGCGCGAACTGCAGGAAGATTTGCAAGCAGCGGGCGTGAATGTGCACCTGATCGGCGGTGCCGATGTGGCCGCTGAGCTGGACGCCAAGCGGGCGATTAAGCAAGGCACCGAGTTGGCGTTGGCCTTTGGCGCACCGAAAGTTGAGACACCCATTGCGGGTGCAGTGCCTTCTCTGGCCCAAACCCTACCCGCCCCTGTGGCCTCCAGCCTCAAGCTGTGGCACCAGATGGTGACCGAGCAAAACCTGAGCGAACTACCCACCATCCTGCACCGCAAGGCCGTGTTCCGCTCCCCCATGGCCCACACGCCCTACCCCGGCGCGCAGGCGGTGCAGGTCATTCTGAGCAACGTGATGCAAGTGTTTGAAAACTTTGCCTACCACCGCGAGCTGGCCAGTGCCGACGGCCTGAGCGTGGTGCTGGAATTCAGCGCGCAAGTGAACGGCAAAGACTTGAAGGGCATTGACCTGGTGCAGTTTGACACTGAGGGCAAGATCGTTGACTTTGAAGTCATGGTGCGGCCCCTGAGCGGTTTGCAGGCGCTGGGCGAGGAAATGGGCAAGCGTTTGGCACCGTACATGGCGATGATGAAGGTGCCTAAGGCGTAAGTTTTTTGCTGGGCTCGCAGGAGGCTGGGCCTGAGCGCTGCTGCGACGCGGCGTTGGTGGCGCAACTACCAAACGTCCCAACCCATGTTTGCAGCATTGGCGTATTTTTAGATCGCCGACCCACACGCAAGCGGGGCAGGCGGTATGGGCGTTTTGCGTAGGTAAAGGAGGAGCCCGCAAAGCGGGCGGGGGACACGTAGCAAAACGCCCATGCCGCCTACCCCGCAACCAACCAAGGCGGCGACTAAAATCCTACGCTGAATCCAGAAAGTCGATAAAACATGCCCCGCCAACTCTTCGTCACCACCGCCCTGCCCTACGCCAACGGCAACTTCCACATCGGCCACATCATGGAATACATCCAGGCCGACATTTGGGTCCGTTTCCAGCGCATGCAGGGCAACGCGGTCAATTTTGTGGGCGCGGACGACACCCACGGCGCGCCCATCATGATTGCGGCTGAAAAGGCCGGCCTTACCCCCCAGCAATTCGTAGCCAACATCGCCGCCGGGCGCAAGCAGTACTTGGATGGTTTTCACATCAGCTTCGACAACTGGCATAGCACCGATGCGCCAGAAAACCACGAACTGGCCCGCCAGATATACCGCGACCTGCGCGACCGGGCCGATGGCAGCCTGATCGAAACCAAAACCATAGAGCAGTTCTTTGACCCCGAAAAGAACATGTTCCTGCCCGACCGCTACATCAAAGGCGAGTGCCCCAAATGCCACTCAGCAGACCAGTACGGCGACAACTGCGAAGTGTGCGGCTCGGTCTACGCGCCCACTGACCTGATCAATCCGTTCTCCGTGTTGTCTGGCGCCAGGCCCGAACTCAAAAACTCCGAGCACTTTTTCTTCAAACTCTCCGACCCACGCTGCGTGGAGTTTCTGGAAAAGTGGACGCAAGACGGCAAGTTGCAGCCCGAAGTGGCCAACAAAATCAAAGAGTGGTTCAGCGTCCGCACCAACCCTGACGGCAGCAAAAGCGAAGGCCTGGGCGACTGGGACATCAGCCGCGACGCTCCGTACTTCGGCATCGAGATTCCCGACGCACCGGGCAAATACTTCTACGTGTGGCTGGACGCGCCCGTGGGCTACCTGGCGTCCCTCAAGAACCTGCTGGACAAACGTGGCGAAAACTACGACGCCTATATGGCCAACCCCGCGCTGGAGCAATACCACTTCATCGGCAAAGACATCGTCACTTTCCACACCCTGTTCTGGCCCGCCATGCTGCATTTCAGCGGCCGAAAAACGCCCGACAACGTGTTTGTGCACGGCTTCTTGACCGTGAACAATGGCGAGAAAATGAGCAAAAGCCGTGGCACCGGCCTGGACCCGCTCAAGTACCTCAGCCTGGGCATGAACGCCGAATGGCTGCGCTACTACCTAGCCGCCAAACTCTCGGCCCGCAATGAAGACATCGACTTCAACGCCGACGACTTCATGGCACGGGTGAACAGCGATTTGATTGGCAAGTTTGTGAACATCGCCAGCCGGGCGGCGGGCTTTTTGACCAAGCGGTTTGACGGCAAGCTGACTAGCGACTTTGGTACCACCGGCGCAGCTCTGCTGGCCGAGGTGCGCGGCGCAAGCGATGCACTGGCACAGATGTACGAGGCCCGCGAATACGGCAAGGCTACGCGCGAGATCATGCTGCTGGCCGACAAGGTCAATGCCTATGTGGACCAAAACAAGCCGTGGGACTTGGCCAAAGACTTGGCTAACAACCAAGCGCTGCACCAAGTGTGCTCGGTGCTTATCAACGCGTTTGACGCGCTGACACGTTATTTGGCACCCGTGTTGCCCGGTTTGGCTGACTCGGTGCAAGGCTTTGTGGGAACCAGCATGCAGCAGTGGCAACGGGTTGGCGATGTGCAAGCTATCCAGCCCTACCAACACCTGATGCAACGCGTTACCCCAGAGCAACTCGACGCACTTTTTGAGCCAAAAGAGCCCACAGAACCCGTCCAGCATGCGCAAGCAGCTCCTAAAAAGGTAGCAAAATCAGCGGCTACTGCTGTCCCTGCTGACCCCAATGCCCCCGGTGGCGAGGCGATTGCGCCCACCATCAGCATCGACGACTTTGCCAAAATCGACCTGCGCATTGCCAAAATCGTCAACTGTGATGCGGTGGAAGGTTCCACCAAGCTGCTGCGCCTCACGCTCGATGTGGGTGAGAAAAATGCGGATGGTCAGCCCACCACGCGTAATGTGTTCAGCGGCATTGCCAGCATGTATAGACCTGAGCAACTGGTGGGCATGCTGACCGTGCTGGTGGCCAACCTGGCACCGCGCAAGATGAAGTTCGGCATCAGCGAAGGCATGGTACTGGCCGCCAGCCACGCGGACGAAGTCGCACAGCCCGGCATCCATGTGCTCGCACCCTGGCCCGGCGCACAGCCAGGCATGCGCATTCACTAAAGCACATACCGGTCCCGTAAATGATTCCCTTGATCCGTGGTTGGGCCGATGTGCAACGCACTCCACAAGCCAATACGCGTCTGGGCGTGACGCTGGCAGCCGTGGCGGGGGCGGCCAATGCGGGGGGTTTTCTGGCGGTAAACCAGTACACATCCCACATGACCGGCGTGGTGTCTGGCATAGCAGATGCGGTGGTGCTGGGCCACACCACCACTGCATTGGTCGGCCTAGCCATGCTGGTGGCCTTTATGTCCGGCGCCATGTGCACCGCCATACTGGTGAACTGGGGCATGCGTCACCACATGCACAGCGCCTACGGGCTGCCGCTGTTGCTAGAAGCAACCTTGCTCCTCGTGTTCGGTCTGTTCGGCGGCGCGATTGCGATAGCAGCCAACCTGTTTGTGCCTCTCACCGTGGTGTTGCTCTGCTTCATCATGGGCCTACAAAACGCGGTGATCACCAAAATATCCCGTGCCGAAATTCGTACCACCCACATCACCGGGCTGGTTACCGACATGGGAATTGAGCTAGGCAAGCTGCTCTACATCAATCCCTCCTTATCTGAACTCCCCGTGCGCGCCAACCATGACAAGCTGCGCCTGCAGGGTAAGCTGATTGCCGCCTTTGCGTCGGGTGCGCTGATCGGAGCACTCGGCTTCAAACATCTGGGCTACATCAGTACCGTGCCGCTGGCTGTGGCGCTACTGGCGCTGGTGATCAAACCCATTTGGAAGGACATGCGCCCTTTCGCTTACCCTGCTGCCTGATCCACACACCATGGCTATTACCCGCTTTTTTCACCCTCGCCTGTTAGACGCTTTGAAAGGCTACGACCGGCAGCGTCTGGCAGGTGACATAGGCGCCGGCCTAACCGTTGGAGTGGTGGCACTGCCTTTGGCCATGGCATTTGCCATTGCCAGTGGACTGAAGCCCGAGGCAGGGCTGTTCACCGCCATCATTGCGGGATTTCTGATCTCGGTACTGGGCGGTAGCCGGGTGCAAATAGGCGGGCCCGCCGGGGCATTCATCGTCATCGTATATGGCATCGTGGAGCGCTACGGCCTGGCCAACCTGATCATTGCCACCGCTATGTCGGGCGTGATGCTGTTTGCCATGGGCTTTTTCAAGCTGGGCACACTGATCCGCTTTATTCCCGTGGCGGTGGTGATTGGCTTTACCAACGGCATCGCGGTGCTGATTGCGCTGTCACAAATCAAAGACTTTCTCGGCCTGACGGTGGTCAACATGCCAGCCAACTTCTTTGGCATGGCGTCCGCATTGGCGCAAGCGCTACCCACACTCAACCTGCCCGCCGCCATACTGGCACTGGGTAGCCTGGCGGTCATCGTGCTGTGGCAGGCGGCCATGCCCCGGCTGGGCGCTACAAGGGCTTGGGCTGCGCGGCTGGCGTTGCTGCCAGGCTCGGTGGTGGCGCTGGTGCTGGCCACGGCGGCGGTGGCGTGGTTCAAGTTGCCGGTAGAAACCATTGGCAGCAAGTTTGGCGATATTCCCTCCACCCTGCCCAGCCTGCAGTGGCCCGAGTTTTCGTGGGAGACAGCGCGGTTTTTGCTGATTCCAGCCGCCACACTGGCCATGCTGGGAGCCATTGAGTCACTGCTGTGTGCCCGTGTGGCCGATGGCATGACGGATGACCGGCACGACTCCAACCAAGAGCTGATGGCCCAAGGTATTGCCAACTTTGTGACCCCGTTCTTTGGTGGTATGCCAGCCACCGGCACCATTGCCCGCACCGTGACCAACGTCAAAAGCGGCGCCAGCAGCCCCATTGCAGGCATGGTGCACGCTGTCACGCTGCTGTTGGTGATGCTAGTGGCTGCGCCGATGGCGCGCGACATTCCGCTGGCCACCATGGCGGCCATCCTCATGTTTGTGGCCTGGAACATGGGCGAGTGGCGCGAGTTTGTGCACCTGCGCCAATACCGCCTGCCCTACCGCGCCACGCTGTTGTCGGTGTTCTTTTTAACCGTGGTGTTTGACCTGACCGTGGCAGTAGAAGTGGGGCTGGTGGCGGCCTGTGTCACCTTTATTTACCGCATCTCCAGCCTGTCGCGCTCTGAGTTTGTCACCGCACTGGATTACCCCGCACTGCGACCGCTCGAAGGCAAAGTTGCCGCCCACCGCTTGTACGGCGCGCTGTTTTTTGGTGCGGTCAAACTGATTGAAGAAATTCAGGACCACCTGCCCTCACAAACCCTGGTGATCGATCTTAAAAATGTGATTTACGTTGACTCTTCCGGCGCAGATACCCTGGGCGACCTGGCCAGGGCCTGTCGCAAAAACGGCGTGCGACTGATCATGTGTGGGCTGAATAACCAGCCCCTGGACATCGCCAAACGCAGTGGTCTGAAGGATGCACTGGGGCCCGACAACCAGTGCGCCAACTTGCCCCAGGCACTCGAAATGGCCGTGCATAGCGCACACGCCTGAGCCGTTTCACCCTATAGACCCCATGACCGACCCGACTTCCCCTGCAACTGCGCCGTCCCGGTTGACTTTTGACGTGCTGATCGTCGGCAGTGGTCTCGCAGGCCTGAGTGCAGCGCTGTTGCTCCCAGGCGACTGCCGGATTGCCATCCTCACCAAGCGCGCGGTGCGCGAAGGCTCCAGCGGGTGGGCCCAGGGCGGCATTGCTGCGGTGTGGGACAAGGACGACAGCTTTGCCGCCCACGTAGACGACACCCTGGTGGCCGGTGCGGGCCTGTGTGATCTGGCGGCCGCGCAGTTTGTGGTGGAAAACGCGCCGCATTCCATTGCCTGGCTGCAACAACTCGGCGTGCCCTTCTCGGAAAAAGACGGCCACCTGCACCTGACCCGTGAGGGCGGCCACAGCGCGCGACGCATTGTGCACGTGACCGACGCCACCGGTGCCGCCGTACAACAAACCCTGATCGACAAGGTGGCGCACAGCCCCAACATCACGCTGTTTGAGAATCACACACTGGTGGATCTGATCACCAGCAACAAGTTTGCTATGAATACAGGAGCGACTCACGCATATTCCACGGGGGCTGCAGGCCAATTTGGCAAAAATAATCGGTGTGTGGGCCTGTATGCGCTGGACGAAGACTCCGACGACGTGCTGACCTTCCAGGCACCCCACACCATTTTGGCCACCGGCGGCGCGGGCAAGGTCTACCTCTACACCACCAACCCCGACACCGCCACCGGCGACGGCATCGCCGCGGCCTGGCGCGCCGGTTGCAGCGTGCAGAACATGGAGTTCATCCAGTTCCACCCGACCTGCCTGTACCACCCGCATGCCAAGAGCTTCCTGATCACCGAAGCGGTGCGCGGCGAAGGCGGCCGCCTGCTGCTGCCCGACGGCACCCGCTTCATGCCCGCACACGATCCACGCGCCGAACTAGCCCCGCGTGACGTAGTGGCACGCGCCATCGACTTCGAGATGAAAAAAGGCGGCTTTGACTGCGTCTACCTAGACATCTCGCACCAGCCACTGGCCTTTATTCAGGCGCACTTTCCCAACATCTATGCGCGCTGCCTGGAGCTGGGCATCGACATGGCCAAACAGCCCATTCCCGTGGTCCCAGCTGCGCACTACACCTGTGGCGGCGTGCGCACCGATTTGTCTGCCCGCACCGATGTGGAAGGTTTGTTCGCAGTGGGCGAGA
>JBEGPS010000095.1:0-3002 GCA_041181325.1 Pseudomonadota bacterium | reverse complement strand
GCGGCAAGAATGGCATTGTCCTCGCCGGTATGGCGCTGTTGCGGCGACACATAGCGAATGCCACTGTGCTTGTGCTCCATGTTGTACCAATGCACAAATGCGGCACCCCATTCACGCGCAGTGGGTATTCCGGTCGACCGTGACCACCCGTTCCGGTTTGTCGTGACCGGCGATTCTGGTTTATCGTGACCACCCATTCCGGCCGACCGTGACCGGGCATTCTGGTTTGTCGTGACCACCGATTCCGGTTTACCGTGACCGGTTGGTGGCGACCCTGATTTGCCCCTTCTCGGCGTCTGTCTGGCCACAGGCCACAGGTCCATCCGAATCGATCAGCAGCGTGAGGAGCTGCGCATATTTGTCCCAACCCGATCGGGCTAGTCTCACCAGCTTTTGCTGGAGCCGACTTGCCCGACAACCGAAGGATCACTATGCGTCAGATCAAAGACGTCCTGCGTCTCACACTCGTACTCCACCACTCCCAGCGGCACATCGCCGCCTCGCTTGGCATCTCCAAGGGGGTGGTTGCCAAGTACATCAAACTCGCCAGCGATGGCGGCCTGTACTGGCCCCAGATCGAGGCCATGAGCGAGAGCGAACTGCACAACCGTTTGCTGGGCGCGGCTACGCGTGCCAGCGGCTTTGTCACCCCCGACTTCGCCCTGATGCACCAGGAGCTGCGCCGCAAGGGCATGACGCTGATGCTGCTGTGGCAAGAGCACAGCGAGCGCCACCCTGACGAGACCATCCACAGCTATTCGCAGTTCTGTGAGAACTACCGCCGGTTCGCCAAGACCCTCAAGCGGTCCATGCGCCAGATCCACCGCGCCGGCGAGAAGCTCTTCATCGACTACGCCGGCCCCACTGTGGCCCTGGTGGACGGCGGTCGGGCGCACATCTTTGTCGCGGCCCTCGGCGCATCGGGCTACACATTCGCCTACGCCACACCCCGTGAGACCATGGGCGACTGGCTTGGGGCCACGGCCCAGGCACTGCGGTTTTATGGCGGTTGCACCGAGCTCATCGTGCCCGATAACCCCAGGGCCCTGATCGCCAACCCGGACCGCTACGAGCCCAGAGCCAACGACACGGTGCTGGACTTTGCGCGGCACTACAACACCTCGGTGCTGCCAGCGCGACCCCGTCGGCCACAGGACAAAGCCAAGGCGGAATCGGCCGTCCAAGTCGTTGAGCGCTGGATCCTGATGCGTCTTCGCCACCACCGGTTTGAGACGGTAGATGAGGTCAACGAGGCCATTGCGCCACTCCTGCATCAGCTCAACAACAAGCCGTTCCAGAAGCTCCCCGGTAGCCGCGCCAGTGTCTTCGCACAGATCGATGCACCGGCCATGCGGGCCCTGCCCATGCAGGCCTGGGAACTGGCCGAATTCAAGACGGTAAAAGTACACATCGACTCGCACGTCCAGTTCGATGAGCACTACTACAGCGTGCCCCACGCGCTGGTCGGGCAGTCCATGGAGGTACGCGCCACCCAGCGCTGCGTGGAGGTGCTGCACCGCGGTCAGCGTGTGGCCAGCCATGCGCGCAGTGCCCACAAAGGCAAGTTCACTACCGTGCCCGAGCACCTGCCCAAAGCCTACCGGGCACACCTGCAATGGAGCCCGGAGCGCCTGATCCATTGGGGCCTGGATATTGGCGTGGCCACGGGCAGCCTGGTCAGGCGGATGCTGGAGACGCGCCAACACCCGGAGCATGGCTACCGGGCCTGTCTGGCCTTGCTGTCACTAGCCAAGCGCTATGGCAAACCCAGGCTGGAGGCGGCCAGTCTGATTGCGCTGGAGCTGGGCACCACCAAGGGCAGCCACGTGCGCGACATCTTGGCCAATGGCCGGGACTTGGTGAAGCCCAGCACCACGCCGGAGTGGGTCAGCCCGGCACATGCCAATGTGCGCGGCGCAGCCTACTACCAATGATGGCGCCAACACAGTGCGCAACAACGACAACAAAGCCCCAAACACCAAGGAATACACCATGATGATGAACACGACACTGGAACAACTGCGCGAGCTCAAACTGGCTGGCATGGCCACGGGTCTGCAGGAGCAACTCACCCAGGCAGGCATGACGGCCATGAGCTTTGAAGAGCGGTTTAGCCTGCTGGTGGACCGGGAGGTTCACTGGCGCAGTGACAAGCGCCGCGCGCGCTTGCTCAAGGAGGCAGGACTGAAGTTCTCCCAAGCATGCATTGAGGATATTGACACCCGTGCCGGGCGTGGGTTGGACCGCAGCGCCGTGATGAGCCTGGCACTGGGCAACTGGATCAAGAATGGCCACAGCGTGCTCATCACCGGGCTGACGGGCACGGGCAAGACCTGGCTGGCCTGCGCCTTGGCACAGTATGCTTGCAGGCGTGGGCACACGGCCCTGTACCAGCGGGTGCCACGCCTGGGCGAGGAGCTACGGATTCGCCACGGCAATGGGACGTTTGGCAAGTGGCTGATTGCCTTGGCCAAGACGGACGTGTTGCTGCTGGACGATTGGGGAATGGCAGGCATGGACAGCCAGACACGGGCCGACCTCATGGAAATCATTGATGACCGGGCTGCAAGCAAGGCCACCATCATCACCAGTCAATTGCCCATTGAACACTGGCATGCATGGATCGGAGACGCCACTATCGCAGACGCGATTCTGGATCGGATCATGCAAAAGAACCACCGATTCAACCTCGCCGGGGAGTCGCTGCGGCCGAACGTCCAAACCACGGATTGACACCAAAAGAGGGGGCGAAAAGCCACCAAAACCAGAACGATTTGAGGTCGTGCGCAACGCCGCCAATACAATCTGCGCTGCGCAACTCTTGCACGCTGCGCAACTGGTCACGATCGCCCGGAATCAGTGGTCACGATCGCCGGAATACGCAGCACCGTTGACCACCACGTGGCGCAGACGCTGCGCAGGCTCAATCAGGTAATCAATCAAGAAGACAAATCCGGACCCATCGTGAACAGCCGCCTACAATTTGCGTGCGCTATATCGCA
>JBEGPS010000094.1:0-15385 GCA_041181325.1 Pseudomonadota bacterium | reverse complement strand
TCACCACGCCAGTAGGCACCCGCCACCTTCATCAGTTTGAAGTGCTTCAGCTTGCCGGTGCTGGGCACGTGGGGGCCGCGACACAGGTCCTCAAACTTGCCTTCGCGGTACAGCGACACATCTTGGTCTGCAGGGATGCTCTCAATGATCTCGGCCTTGTAGTGTTCGCCCAGGCTTTTGAAATAGGCCACGGCTTCGTCACGTGGCAGTACTCGGCGCTGCACAGGCTCATCCAGCGAAGTAAGTTGCGTCATCTTCTTCTCAATGGCTGCCAAGTCCTCAGGTGTGAACGGGCGCTTGTAGGAAAAGTCATAGAAGAAACCATGCTCAATCACAGGGCCAATAGTGACCTGGGCATCGGGGAAAAGCTCCTTAACGGCATAGGCCAGCAAATGGGCTGTGGAATGGCGAATCACTTCCAAACCATCCGCGTCTTTACCAGTGATGATGGACAAGGCGCTGTTGGCAGTCATCTGAAAACTGGTGTCCACCACTTTGCCGTCCACTTTGCCCGCCAAAGCAGCTTTGGCAAGACCAGCGCCGATAGACGCAGCGACTTCAGCCACGGTAACGGGGCCGGGGAATTCACGTTGGGAGCCGTCAGGAAGCGTAATTTGAATCATGGTGAACCTGGAAAGAAAGAGAATTCTAGAAAGACAAAAGCGCGGTAGGGTCCGCGCTTTACTATGAATTTGATAGCTGGTTACGCACAAGGCGCGGGGACTAGCGGCCTATTTGCTTAAAAAAATCGCCGTTGTAGTTCGCGGTGTCATAACCAAACTGCCTTTCTCGCTCTTGTATAAAAATGGATGAACAATTTTAACCCACAGTCACTCGGCCAATGGCCAGCGACCCAGTACATCATAAATGCCCTTGCCGACATGGCTCCTGATCAACACAAACTCCGATGCACGCCAACGCACCGGGGCGATAGGACGCTCTGGGACAAAGTGTTTATCGTATGTCAGCGTCATATGGGGCGTAAAGCTACGCGTTGCGCGCAGACCCTGGCTACGCATCGCTTCACCCAACTCTTCGCGAAAGGCCGTGAGATCACGGACACCCTCCCGGCCCGACAGAACATAAGTACCACTGCTTGGGTAACTCATTGCGGTGTCAAACACCACATCAAATGCATCGAATGCCAGAGCATCTCCCGCCCGGATGGCGGCGTCAATTAAATCTTGCGGAATTTCTGTGTAATTGCCCAAATCATGGCAGGTAACGTGTAATCGATGCGGCTTTAGCGGCTCACTGGTGAAGCCCTGCATACGTAGCAAAACGCCGCCCATTTTTGCGATCGCTACCGCATCCTCCGTCGTGGGAAAAAGGGAAAAGAACAAGGAATACGCATCGGGTCCACCCCCCTTTGGCCTGGTTGTTCTCACTTGAGTTCGTGGTTCGGAATCACCAAATAAAGAAAACTGTTCGCCCATTTTCTACGTTCGTAAAAGTTAAAAAGCTGGGCCCCTTTACAGGGACCCAGCTTCAAATTATCCAAGAACCGTGTTTAGTGGAACTGCTCTTCTTCGGTAGAACCCGTCAGCGCGGTCACACTGGACTTGCCGCCTTGAATCACGGTGGTCACTTCGTCAAAGTAACCAGTGCCCACTTCTTGCTGGTGCGACACAAAGCTGTAGCCACGCTCGCGGGCTGCGAATTCAGGCTCTTGCACCTTCTCTACGTAAGCGGTCATGCCACGCTTGACGTAGTCTTGTGCCAAGTCGAACATGTGGTACCACATGTTGTGGATGCCAGCCAAGGTAATGAACTGGTACTTGTAGCCCATGGCGCCCAGTTCTTTTTGGAACTTGGCAATGGTTGCGTCGTCCAGGTTCTTCTTCCAGTTAAACGATGGCGAGCAGTTGTAGGCCAACATCTTGCCAGGGTGCTTGGCGTGCACAGCGTCAGCAAACTTCTTGGCAAATTCCAGGTCAGGCGTACCGGTCTCACACCACACCAAGTCAGCGTACTCAGCGTATGCCACAGCGCGGCTGATCGCTTGGTCCATGCCTTTTTTGGTTTTGTAAAAGCCTTCAGCAGTGCGCTCGCCAGTCAAAAATGGCTTGTCGTTTTCATCGTAGTCACTGGTCAACAGATCAGCGGCTTCAGCATCGGTACGGGCAATCACCAAAGTAGGCACGCCGTATACGTCGGCAGCCATACGGGCAGCGATCAACTTCTGGCAGGCTTCGGTGGTAGGGACCAACACCTTGCCACCCATGTGACCGCACTTTTTGACAGAAGCCAGTTGGTCTTCAAAGTGAACGCCACCTGCACCAGCGCGAATCATGGCTTTCATCAATTCGTAAGCGTTCAACACGCCACCGAAGCCAGCTTCTGCGTCAGCCACGATAGGTGCGTGGTAGTCGATATAGCCCTTGTCGCCTGGGCCAACACCTTTGGACCACTGGATTTCGTCGGCACGTGTGAAAGAGTTGTTGATGCGCTCAACGACCTTTGGCACCGAGTCCACGGGGTACAACGACTGGTCGGGGTACATGGCGGAATATTCGTTGTTGTCCGCAGCGACTTGCCAGCCAGACAGATAGATAGCCTTCACGCCAGCTTTGACCTGTTGCATGGCTTGACCACCCGTCAATGCGCCCAGGCAATTGACGTAAGGTTCGTTATTCACCAATTCCCACAACTTCTCGGCACCGCGACGAGCCAAAGTGTGTTCTACCTGGAACGAACCGCGCAGACGCACGACATCAGCAGCGGTGTATCCGCGCTTGATTCCCTTCCAGCGGGGGTTGGTGGCCCAGTCTTTTTCAAGGGCGGCGATTTGTTGTTCGCGGCTCAACTGTTCGGTAATGGATTGCGGCATGAGAACACTCCTAGGTTGGTTAAACGGTCAGCACCATATGCATCAACACGTATGGTGCCATGGAGGTAATTCTAAGTCTTATATAAGACTTGATGCTTGTCTTATGTCTTATATAAGACATAAATTTTCATCAATGAAATCAAAGACTTAGACTGTTGATATCAAATAGTAAGTAACAAATCTCACATTGCAAAATTTCCACAATGCACTTGAAGTTGAAATTTCTCACTATATGAAAATGTACTACACATACCAAAAGTATGAATTGCGTACCACTCAGGCTCCTAGAGTGGGGAATCGATACGAATCCAGGTGGTTTTTGTCTCGGTATATTTGTCAAAAGCGTGCAGTGATTTGTCCCGCCCTACCCCGCTTTGCTTGAAGCCACCAAAAGGCACGGTGATGTCGTCTTCGTCATACTGGTTCACATGCACTGTGCCTGCACGCAAAGCACGCGCCACGCCGTGGGCCTTGTTCAAATCGCTAGTCCACACGCCTGCCTGCAGACCGTACACGCTGGCATTGGCCATGCGTACCACTTCGGCGGTGTCGGTAAAAGACATCACAGACAACACGGGGCCAAAAATCTCTTCCCGGGCAATCGTCATCTCGGGCGTAACGCTATCAAAAATAGTCGGTTGCACATAGCAGCCACCGGTGTCTGTAAGCGCCGGCTCGCCCCCGGCAATCAATCGCGCCCCTTCTGACTTACCACTTTCGATGTAACGCAGCACGGTTTCCATTTGAATCTTGTCCACCACCGCGCCCATCACCGTCGTGGGCAATGTGGGGTTGGCGGGCATATAGCCGGGCACCAGTTTCAAGGCTTTTTCTAGAAAACGCTCTTTGATACTTGCCTCCACAAACAGGCGTGACGGTGCGTTACAGCTCTCACCCTGGTTAAAAAAGATGCTCCCCACAGCGGACTCCACCGCTTTGTCCAAATTCGGACAATCCGCAAACACGATGTTGGGCGATTTGCCGCCCAACTCAGTCCACGCACGCTTCAGGTTGCTCTGACCCGCCATCACATGAATTTGCTTGCCCACGCGGGTGGAGCCGGTGAAGGCAATGCAATCCACGTCCATGTGCAGAGCCAAAGGCGAACCCGCCTCTGCACCATAGCCAGTCACTACGTTAAACACACCCTCCGGAATACCTGCCTCCAGCGCCAAATCAGCCATGCGCAGCGCGGTTAGTGGAGATTTTTCACTGGGCTTGAGCACCACCGAGTTGCCCACCGCCAAGGCCGGTGCAATCTTCCAGGCGGCCATGATCATAGGGTAGTTCCAGGGCACGATAACGCCTACCACGCCCATCGGTTCTTGGGTGATCAGTGCCAACGCTGTGTGGGGCGTGGGTGCAATTTCGTCGTACACCTTGTCCACCGCTTCGCCATACCAACGGATGCAATTGGCAGCGCTGTTGACGTCTACGCCACGCGCATATTTCACGGGCTTGCCCATATCCAGGGTCTCCGTCATGGCCAGTTCATCTCCATGCTGTTGCAGCAAATCGGCAAATCGGATCATCACGCGCTTGCGCTGCGCTGGGGCCATGCGGCTCCAGCGGTGGTCTTCAAACGCCGTACGTGCGGCGGCTACCGCTGCATCAATATCCACGGCACCACAACGCGCCACCTGGGTAAGCACCTTGCCGTCCACGGGTGAAACACTGTCAAACACCTGCCCATCGGCTGCCCCCACCCTTTTGCCGTTGATCAATGCCCGACCATCAAACTTCATAGATGTCATATCTGCCTTATGGAAAAATACGTGCCCTCAACTAGGACATGGCAACGCACTCAACTCTGGGATAGTGCTGCGGTTTCTGCGCGCATCGCTGCAGCCACTTCACGTTCGCGTCGGCGCGTTTGCCGGGCCACCCACACGCTGTAACCCACAATCACGCAGGTCACCGTGACGATAAGCAAGGTAGCCGCGGCATAAATGGTCGGGTTGATGCCCCGCCGTGCGTAACCAAAAATGACCTGCGGCAAGGTACTCACACCCGGCCCGGACAAAAACTCTGAAATCACCACATCGTCAAACGACAAGGTGAACGCCAACAAGAATGCCGCCAAAATCCCTTGGGCGATGTTGGGCAAAGTCACCAGAAAAAACACCTGGTGCGGACGTGCCCCCAGATTCATGGCCGCCTCTTCCAGCGAACGATTGACCTCCAGCAAACGCGACTGAACCACCACCATGCCGTAAGCCATCCCCAACAAGGTGTGGCCCAGAATAATCGTCAACATACCGCGCTCGGGCCAGCCAAAGAAGTTTTGCACACCTACCATCAACAGCAACAGTGACAAACCAATCACCACCTCAGGCATGACCAGCGGGGCATTCACCATCCCGGAGAACATGGTTCTCCCCGGAAAGCGCTGGTAGCGCACCAACACAAAAGCCGCCAAGGTGCCCAACACCGCAGAGGCCACACCGGCCACCGTTGCCACCTGAACGGAGAGCCAAAAGCCTTCCACAATTTTGGTGTCTCTGGTCAGTGCGTCGTACCAGCGCAAAGAAAAACCTGTGAAGTTGGCATCCTGCCGCGTGCTGTTGAATGAGAACACCACCATGAAAATCAACGGCATATACAAAAACAGATACACCATCGCCATCCACGCTTTGCCGAAATAGGTATTCAAAAATGCTTTCAATCCAGCCTCCTATTTCCCGGACCCTGCAACGTCGGCAGAGTCTGAGGTGTATTTGTAATACAGGGCCAGTGGCACGACGATGAACGCAATCATCACTACTGCCAAAGCCGATGCGCGGGGCCAGTTATTACTGGTGAACATTTCGTCCCACACGACGCGGCCAATCATGATGTTCTCCGGGCCACCCAGCAAAGAGGGAATTACAAATTCACCGACGGACGGAATAAACACCAGCATGAAGCCCGCCACAATGCCGGCCTTTGACAAGGGCACCGTGATCAGCCAGAACGCCTTGAAAGGCGAACTCCCCAGGTCGTAGGCTGCTTCAAGCAAACGGAAGTCCATCTTCACCAGATTGGCATACAGGGGCAGCACCATAAAGGGCAGGTACACATAGGTCATGCCCACCAGCATGGACACATTGGTGTAGAGCATTTGTATCGGCTCGTCGGTCACCCCCAGCCACATCAAAATCTGATTGATGACGCCTTGGTCCGCCAATATGCCCTTCCACGCATAGACCCGAAGCAAAAATGAAGTCCAAAAAGGCAACATCACCATCATGAGCAGCGCGGGGCGCGCGCTGGGTGATGAACGGGCTATGAAGTATGCAAACGGATAGCCTAGCCCGAGACATAAAAAAGCTGTGCACAACGCGTACCAGATGGAGCGCAGATAGGCATCAATGTAGATGGTTTGAAATAGCGCCCCCGTTTCTGTGGAGCGGAAGATGGACCAGTAGTTTTCATACTTGAGTTTGAGCAGGCCCGTGGTTGTGTCCCAGATGGGTTTGAACGGGCTGATGCTTTCACCCATGTCTACAAAGCTGATGTAGAGCAATATGAGGAATGGCAGAAAAAAGAAAAACAACAGCCAACCAAAAGGCACGCCAATCACGAAACGGCGGCCCGGAACGGAGATGATCAGGCTCTTGATGCTGGAGGTAGACATGGTGCGCGGCTCCTGATCGGTTAGTCGCGCAGCACCACGCCAGAGCGGTCGCCCCACCAGAAATACACATCGTCTTCCCAAGTGATGTCACTCAAATCCTGGTGCGAGGTGTTGGCCTCGGTGATCTTGACGCGGGTACCGTCGGCGGCCACTACGATAAAGGTGTTGTAAGAACCAAAGTAGGCAATCTCTCTAACCTTGCCGGTAAACAGATTGGTACTGACATCAGGGCGCTGCTTACTGATTTCGATCTTTTCGGGACGCACCGCCACGGCCATATTCATATTCAAGGTGCCGGTAACTCCATGCCCCACATGAATTTCACCAATACCCGTCACCACTGCGCAGTGGTCATGCTCGTCAATACTGAGCCGCCCCTCAAACAAATTTACGTTACCGATAAAGTCCGCCACAAACCGGTTGGTGGGGTGCTCGTACACCTCTTCGGGTGAACCCACTTGCAACACCCGGCCTTTGCTCATGATGGCAATGCGATTGGCCATGGTCATGGCCTCTTCCTGGTCGTGCGTCACCATGACGCAGGTCACGCCTACTTTTTCAATGATGTTGACCAACTCAAACTGCGTTTGCTCACGCAGCTTTTTGTCCAAAGCGCCCAGCGGTTCGTCCAGCAGCAGAAGCTTGGGCCGCTTGGCCAAACTGCGCGCCAGCGCCACACGCTGTTGTTGCCCGCCTGATAGCTGGTGCGGCCTGCGTTTGGCATACGGCCCTAATTGCACCAGATCCAGCATTTCGCCCACGCGCTGCTTGATCTCGTCTTTGGGCAAGCCTTCGCGCTTGAGCCCAAACGCCACGTTTTCCCAGATATCCAGATGCGGAAACAGCGCGTACGACTGGAACATCATGTTGATGGGTCGCTCGTAAGGAGCCAATGGCGCTACATCTTGGTCACCCAGCAAAATACGCCCGGAGGTGGGTTTTTCGAACCCCGCCAACATCCGCAATAGCGTGGATTTTCCGCAACCCGAACTACCCAACAACGCAAAAATCTCGCCCTGCTGAATGGATAAAGACACCTCATCCACGGCTACCGCCTCGTCAAAGCGTTTAACCAAACGTTCTGTAATCAGGTATCCCGCATTCGCGGTGGGCTGTGTCATGGCGTGGCCTTCAACAAATGAAACAAATCCAACGAAAAGGGCCGCCCGCACCATCGGCACAAGCAGCCCTGAGAAAACAACAGAGGCAACCAGGCGCCCCGTGATGTCTTACTTGCCCTTCTTGAACGCGTTGTAGGCGTTCGCAATCGCTTCGCGTGCTTCGTTGGAGAAGCTGCTTGGAGGAACCAGTTTTGCGAAATCAGCTGCATCAAGAAAGATGGTTTTGTTGCTGGTAATTTCAGGGTTCACCTTGTCTACCGCTGCTTTGTTTCCGTTGGGATAGCCCATTTCATTGGTCATCACAGCCGCGTTTTCAGCACGCAGGTAGAAGTCTATGAAGGCATGCGCATTGTTAGGGTGCTTGGCGTCCTTGGTAATGGCCATGGAGTCAATAAACAACATCGCACCAGTGCTGGGCAACAGCGCCACGATTTCGTCCTTGGACTTATTTTCCTTGGCCCGGTCAGCGGCTTGGTTAATGTCCCCGGACCAGCCGATAAAGGCACAAGCTTTGCCGCCAGCAATGTCGTCAATCATGGTGGAGCTAAACAAACGCACGTCTTTGCGCACCTTGGCCAGCATGGCACCAGCGGCTTTGTAGTCTTCCACATTGGTGGAATACATCTCTTTGCCGATGTAATGCAAGGCCACGTTCATGATTTCTGTCGGCGTATCCAGGTAGGCGATACCGCAGGACTTCAGCTTGGACGAGTACTTGGGGTCAAACACCAAGTCCCACGCGTTGTCAGGCATAGGCAGGCTGCCCAGTGCCTTTGCGGCTTTGGTTTTGTTGATGCCGACGGTGGTAAAGCCCCAGGCCCATGGCAGCAGGTACTTGTTGCCGGGGTCAGCCTTGGTCATGCTGGCCAGCAGCGCAGCATCCAAGTTGGCAATGTTCTTGATCTTGGCTTTGTCCAAAGGCTGCAACAGGCCGCCTTCAATCTGGTCTTTGGCGAAGTGGGTGCCGGGAACCACGATGTCGTAACCCGTATTGCCCGCAACCAATTTGGCTTGCAATGCTTCGTTGGTCTCGAAAGTGTCGTAGTTGACCTTGATACCGCTTTCTTTCTCGAAGTTGGCAATCATGTCCTTAGGAACGTAGTCGGGCCAGTTGTAAATGTTGAGGATTTTTTCCTCAGCGTTCACAGGAGCCGTTGCAACAGGCGCCGAGGCAGGGGCCGCAGCTGCGGGAGCTTCTTCCTTCTTGCCACAGCCCGCCAAAACAATAGCAGACAGAGCAAAAGAAAACAGATACTTTTTCATGATTTACGTCACTCCAAATAATTCGTAATTAGCGGTTAAACCGGCTAACCCAGCACAAGCAATAAATGAACCAAAAAAGATTATAGAAGTGCGGACAACAGTCCTTTGGTCCTCAAATCTTGGGATGTTAAATCCAGCGCCAAATAGATCAAACGCATCATTTCATCTATGTCAGCGTGCGTCACCACCAACGGGGGCGCAATGATCATGCGGTCGCCCACTGCGCGCATGATCAGCCCGTTATTGAAGCAGTAACCCCGGCAAATCATGCCCACCGCGTCCTCGTCACGAAAGCGCTCTTTGGTCTTCTTGTTCTTCACCAGCACCAAACCGGCCACCAAACCACAACTCTCGGCCGCACCCACCAGGGGGTGCTCGTTCAGCTCGGCATACCGCTTGGCAAAGTAGGCGCCCAGCTCACCCTTGACCCCGGAGACCAGGTTTTCCCGCTCCATGACGGCAATGTTGGCCAAGCCCACTGCGCACGCCACGGGGTGGCCGCTGTAGGTATAGCCGTGGTTGAACTCGCCGCCCTTCTCGATCAAGACGTCGGCTACACGGTTGCCCACCATCACACCGCCCAGGGGTATGTATCCGCTGGTTACAGCTTTGGCAAAGGTCACCAGGTCAGGCTTGTAGCCAAATTTCTCGTAGCCAAACCAATGGCCCAGGCGACCGAAGGCACAAATCACCTCGTCGCTGATCAGCAAGATGCCGTATTTGTCCACAATGCGCTGAATCTCGGGCCAGTAAGTGGCCGGCGGAATAATCACGCCGCCAGCGCCCTGCAGGGGCTCGGCGATGAATGCGGCCACTTTGTCAGGCCCCACGGCCCGTATTTTTTCTTCCAACCAACCCGCTGCGCGCACCCCGAACTCATCGGCCGTTTCACCGGGCTTTCCGAGATCAAAAAAGTACGGCTGCTCAATATGGGTAATGTTGGGTATGGGCAAATCGCCTTGCGCATGCATGCCGCTCATACCGCCCAGAGACGCACCGGCCATGGTGCTGCCGTGATAGGCGTTGTGGCGGCTAATGATGACCTTGCGCTCTGGCTGGCCCATCAAATCCCAATAGCGGCGCACCATGCGCACGTTGGAATCATTGCTCTCGCTGCCGCTGCTGGAATAAAAAACGTGCTTAAAGCTGCGGTCACCCACGTCCGGTGCCAGGCTGGCCAACTTGGCCGCCAATTGCACTGCCGGCACATTGGTGGTTTGGAAAAAGCTGTTGTAGTACGGCAGCGTCATCATCTGCTGGTAGGCAGCTTCGGCCAGCTCTTTGCGGCCATAGCCCACGTTCACACACCACAGGCCACTCATCGCGTCAAGCATGCTTTTGCCCTCAGAGTCCCACACATACACGCCATGCGCTTTGGTGATGACGCGTGCGCCGCGGGTGCCCAGGTCTTTGAAGTCGGTAAACGGATGCAAAAAATGCGCGCTGTCCAGCGACTGAATCAGTTGGGTGTCTACGGGGGTGTTCATGCTTGCTCCTGTTCGCGAAAATCGTTCTTGCAGAGGGTTCATGTAGGGGATGCGGTCTTACACGTGCAGCAACAAATGCTCGCGCTCCCACGGCGAAATGACCTTCATAAACTCATCAAACTCCAGCTCCTTGATTTCGGAATACACCGTGATGAACTCCTTGCCCAGCACCTCGTGCAGGTCGGACTCGCGGCGTAACCAGTCCAGCGCTTCGCCCAAGCTGCGTGGCAAGGCATAAGCCGTCAGATAGGCATCGCCCCGCATTTCGGGCTTGGGTTTGATCTTGTTTTTGATGCCCAAATACCCGCACGCCAAGGTCATGGCCATCGCCACATAGGGGTTGGCATCCGCACCGATTACCCGGTTTTCAATACGGCGCGCTTCGGGCGAGGAAATTGGCGAGCGAATGCCCACAGTGCGGTTGTCATACCCCCACTCAATATTGATGGGCGCAGCCGTGTTGCGCGACAGGCGGCGGTAGCTGTTCACATACGGGGCCACCAGCACCATGGCAGCCGGTATATAGCGCTGCAAACCACCGATGTAATGCATGAACATTTCCGACGGCGTGCCGTCGGCGTTACTGAACACGTTTTTGCCGGTGGCCACATCCAGCAGACTTTGATGCACATGCATGGCGCTACCCGGCTCGCCCGCGATGGGCTTGGCCATGAAGGTGGCGTACATGTCATGGCGCAAAGCGGCCTCGCGCACGGTGCGCTTGAAGAAGAACACCTCGTCAGCCAAGCCCAGCGGTTGGCTATGAAAAAAATTGATTTCCATTTGCCCGGCACCCACCTCGTGGATCAGCGTGTCCACATTGAGCTCCATCTTGTCGCTGTAGTCGTAAATTTCTTCAAACAGCGGGTCAAACTCATTCACTGCGTCAATGCTGTAGGCCTGCCGCGATGTCTCTGCCCTGCCGCTGCGCCCGATGGGAGCCCGCAACAGGGTGTTGGGATCGGTGTTGCGCGCGGTGAGGTAAAACTCCAGCTCCGGCGCCACGATGGGTTGCAGCCCCTCCGCCGCAAACAGATCACACACCTTGCGCAGCACACTGCGCGGTGCGAACGGAACGATATTTCCGCTATGGTCAAAGCAATCGTGAATCACTTGCGCAGTTGGGTCTGCGGCCCAAGGCACGATCCGCACGGTGCTGGGGTCTGGCCGCAGCTGCATGTCCTTGTCGGTGGGGTCGATCACGTCGTAGTACGGCCCGCTCTCGGGGAATTCGCCGGTCACTCCCATTGCCACAATGGCTTGCGGTAAGCGCATTCCGCGGTCTTCAGTGAACTTGCCACGCGGCAAAATTTTGCCGCGTGCCACGCCAGTCAAGTCGGGTACCAAGCATTCCACCTCAGTCACCCGACGCTCATTGAGCCATTGCTCTAGGTCATTAAACGTTTTGCATTTGTTTTCGTTCATAGCGCACTCCTGTCAGGAATTTACATCCTAAGCCACTTCCAAGTCAGCTTCGCGGCGGCGCCCCACTGCCGTGGTGTACGCTACTTGGCTACCCCTTTTCATACTGAGGCCTTTTCAACGCATGCCGATATCTCCCTCCCCGCTGGCCCACCCTCCCCGCTGGATGGCTTATGGTTTTCTGGCCCTGAGCATGTCTTTGGTGGGCAGCTATGTGGCTCTGTCCAAACCATTAGTGGCGGCACTGCCAGTGTTTTTGCTGGCATGGCTGCGCTTTGGCATTGGGGGCGTTGCCATGGCGCATTGGCTCAAGCGCCCGGCGAACGAGGTGCCCATGTCGCGCCAGACCCAAGGGCTGGTTTTTTTGGAGTCGCTGCTGGGCAACTTTTTGTTTTCTATTTGCATGCTTTTCGGCGTGAGCATGACCAGCGCTGTGTCGGCGGGCGTCGTCATGGCCTCTATTCCCGCCGTAGTGGCGGTGATGAGTTGGGCCTTCCTGAAAGAGCGCATCGGCCTACGCACCGGGATTGCAGTGGGCCTGAGTGCACTGGGTATCGGCTTGCTGGCGCTATCAAAACAAGAGCTGCCTACGCAGGCTGCACGGGGGCTAGAGACCAATTTAATGCAAAACCAGGCCCTGCTGGGGAACCTGCTCGTATTTGCCGCCGTGCTGTGTGAAGCCGCCTATGCAGTGATTGGCAAAAAGCTGACTGGCGCGCTGAGCCCCAAGCGCATTACCGCGCTCATCAACCTTTGGGGCTTTGTGCTGATGACGCCGTTCGGTTTATACGTAGCATGGCGCTTTGACTTTGGCAGCGTGCATGCGGGCTCGTGGTTACTATTGGTTTTTTATGCGCTGGCGGCCAGCGTTTGGACTGTGTGGCTGTGGATGACTGGACTGAAAACCGTACCAGCAGCCCATGCAGGCGTCTTCACCGTCATGCTACCCATATCTGCCGCATTGGTGGGCATTGTGGTGCTGGGCGAACGCCTGAGTGGCATGCAAATGCTCGCGTTTGGCATTGCGCTGTTCAGCGTGCTGCTTGCCACTCTGCCCACCCGGCCCGCACAACAAGAGCCAGTGGTTACACAAGCGCCTTAGCTGCCACAACGATGCCATCTTCATCGGCATACAACCAATCGCCCGGACGCACCCAAGTGCCCTGGATTTGCACTGCTACCTGTGACTGACCTTCGTTGCGTTTATCCGTAGGTAGTGGCATAGCCGCTAAGGCGCGAATACCCACCGGATGCCCTGCCAGTTCCGCAGTGTCACGCACACAGCCGTCAATCACCACTCCAGCCCAGCCGTTACGCGCAGCAGCAGCGCCCAGATTTCCACCCAACAGGGCCTTGCGCAATGATCCACCGCCTGCCACCACCAGTACCTGCCCGATACGGCCTTGTGGAGTATCAATGCGCCCATCAGAATCCACCGCCGCTTTGACCAGCGTGTTGTCTTCAAAACACTTCACTGTAACCACCGGACCGGCAAACACCTTCACAGCGCCAAAGTCTCTAAATACCGGTGATAAAACCCGAAAATCACCAGTGGTATCCCCCTTGTGCACGTCACATAAATCGCAGGTAACAAACTGGCTCGTCATAACAGAGGACTCCTTTTGTGCAAATAGGCGCATTTTCCAATAAAAAAAACCACACTCCCCAGCGAAAAAGCGTTTCCTCCCTAGGAAACCCGCTTTTTCTCCAGTAGCATCCGGCATACCGGTGGAGAAGCAGTTTTTCGCTGGTGATTAACCAACTTCCACAAGGACAATCAATCATGGCAACTGCAAAAAAAGCTCCGGCGAAAAAAGCTGCACCTGCAAAGAAAGTAGCACCCGCCACGAAAGCCGCCGCACCGGCGAAGAAAGTCGCTGCTGCAGCGCCAGCTAAAAAAGCTGCGCCGGCCAAGAAGGCTGCTCCCGCTAAGAAAGCCGCTCCTGCTAAAGCTGCAGCGCCAGCCAAAAAGGTTGCTGCAACTAAGGCTCCTGCCAAAAAGCGCACCGTGAACGCCGCCTTCATGAAGGCATTAACACCTAGCGCAGCTTTGGCCTCTGTGGTGGGTGCCAGCCCACTGCCACGCACCGAAGTGGTTAGCAAGCTGTGGACTTACATCAAGAAGAACAAACTGCAAGACGCAGTCAACAAGCGCATGATCAACGCGGACGTGAAGTTGAAAGCAGTTTTCGACAAAGCCCAAGTGTCCATGTTCGAGATGGCTGGCCTGATCGGTAAGCACCTCAAGTAATCAAGCGCTGCTTGAAACTAGAAAGGCCTCGCAAGAGGCCTTTTTTTATGATTGCTCAGTGTTGGCAGCATCCGATGGCAAGGAAATTTGTAATGAATTGGCCCACAGCCCCCGTGGATATTGCGTAAGAAGCTACAGTTTTAATAGCAAATGTTGGTGATTTCTGTCTGAACAACGAGGTGACCAAGAGTGGTTGCAGTCCCCGCAGAGATAATTTAGGTTGGCAGCTTTGCCGCGTAACCAAACGTTCACCAGTACCCGCTATATGGCAGCCCAACTGCCGGTTAGCGACTCAACTCGGGGAATTGAGACCGCTAACCACGACACATCAGGCTTCCATGTGGCGGCCCATGCGGGCAACTGTTCAGCTGGCATGGGCCGGGCAATGCCATAACCTTGTGCCAAATCACAGCCTAATTGCAGCAACGCCGTGCCATGTGCAGTCGTCTCCACGCCCTCTGCAATGACGTGGCGCCCCAATGCCTCAGCCAGGCCGATCACACCATGCAAAATCGCGAGGTCATCCTGGTCGTCAAGCATGTCGCGAACAAAGCTTTGGTCGATCTTGAGCGTTTTGACTTTCAGGCGCTTGAGGTAGGTCAGCGAGGAGTAGCCAGTCCCGAAGTCGTCCAATGCAAAGCTGACACCAAGTTGGGTGCAGTCTTCGATCACTTGGGAGACTTGCGCAACATCTTCCAATGCGCTGGTTTCCAGTATCTCCAGTTCCAGGGCGCTAGCGTTGATACGGGGATGCATTGCCAAAATCGCCCGCAATCGATCCACAAAGTCTCCTTGCTGCAACTGGCGGGCACCAATATTGACACTCACGTTCACGTCCATCCCCTGCAAAACCCAGTGCTCCATCTGTAGCAGCGCTGCGCCAATCACCCATTCACCGATTTCAACTGCCAGCGGGTGGTTCTCAATAATCGGCAGAAATGCGGCGGGCGGGAGCAGTCCTTGCTCGGGATGCTGCCATCGGATCAAGGCTTCGGCACCCACTATCTGTCCAGTCCGCATGTTCACCTTGGGCTGGTAATACAGAACAAACTCCCGTCTTTTCAGCGCCAGGCGAATCTGCTCCAGGCTTTCATGGAGGCTGCGAATGCTGCTGTCTTGCACCGCGTCGAATATTTGAAATCGGTTCTTTCCGGCAAGCTTGGCCTGATACATGGACTGATCGGCCTGACGCAGCAGTTGCTCTCCATCGATCTCCTGACTCTGCGGGTACATGGAGACGCCGATACTGACCGAAACCTGAAGGCTGATGTCTTCAACGTGAATCGGCTGCGCCACAGCAGCCAACAGTCGATCCAAAAGGGGGGCAACAGCAGACTTTTCCTCGAAGTCGATCAATACCGCAACAAACTCGTCCCCACCCAAGCGTGCCAGCGT
>JBEGPS010000093.1:0-6325 GCA_041181325.1 Pseudomonadota bacterium | reverse complement strand
ACCTGTGCGGCGCGTGTCTGCCGCTAGCATGGCTTCAAAAGCATCAAAACCATCCGCAATCCAAGTACCGCACCACTGGTTGATGGCCGCATCATCGGCACCAAAGCTGGCACGCAGCGTGTCCAGAATGCGCTTGTTGTTCACCGGATGGATGTCGCAACCTACGATGGCCGCCAGGGCTCGCACATGGGCACGGTCATTCACATCGACTGGCAGCAGCGCTGGTGTCGGGTAGCGCTCTTCCAGCCATTCAATGATGGCCACAGACTGCGTCAGCACATGGTCGCCATCCACCAGCGCTGGCACCAGGCCCTGCGGATTCAGCGCTTTGAAAGCCGCACCCAGATGTTCGTTTTTGCGCAGGTCCACTGCCACATAGTCGTAATTAAGACCCTTGAGGTTGAGCGCAATACGAAGGCGGTGCGAGGTGCCGCTGCGAAAGAAATTGTGGAGTTGCATGGTGAGGGCTTACTCGGCCACACCAACCGTCAGAGCCACCTCATTCACCCCGGCAACGCGACCGGTGATCTTGTCGCCCGCCACCACCGGGCCCACGCCTTCGGGCGTGCCGGTGTAAATCAGGTCGCCAGGCTGCAGGTGGTAGAACAGCGAGAGGTCGGCAATCAGTTCACGCACATTCCAGATCAGCTTGTCCACATCGGACGACTGCCTGGTCTGGCCGTTCACTTCCAGGGCGATGGCGCCGCTGTCAATGATCACACCTTCCATGGGAACAATTTCTGAGCACACGGATGATTGCTCCACATCCTTGCCCAAGTCCCAAGGGCGGCCCTTGTCTCGGGCCACCAACTGCAAGTCACGGCGCGTCATGTCCAGGCCTGCGGCGTAGCCGTAGATCAACGTGTGGGCGTCTTCGGCCTTGACGCGAAAGCCTGCCTTGCCGATGGCCACGACCATCTCCATCTCGAAGTGGTAGTTACTGGTCTCCGGCGGGTAGGCCACCGTTGTGCCCGATGCCGTCAGGGTCTGCGGTGCCTTGGTGAAGTAGAAGGGACGCTCCACCGACTTGTCTACCGGACGGCCCATTTCCACGGCGTGGGCATGGTAGTTGCGGCCGACAAAAAACAGGCGGTTGATGGGAAAGCGAGTGTCCTGGCCACGGATTGCCACCGACATAGTGGGGGAAGGAGTGAATAGGTATTGGGTCATGGTGGTGCTCTTTTTTATCAATCGGGATGGGGCGCGTTAGCCCCGGTTTTCGTAGACGCCCAGCTTGCGGTGCAGCGGCGCTTCATCCGCCACAAACAGGTAGGCAGCCTCTGTGGCAGAGCGATTCTTCAGCGTGACTGCGGTGTAGCCGGGCGCGCAGCAGGTGTCGGCCTCTACCAGGGTGAAGGCGGTGGCCTCCACTTGCACATCGGTCTGGCCTTCGATCTGGTGGAACACCTGCGCGGGCGAGCGTGCAGGCAGTCGCAAAGTTTCGCCCGGGCGCAGCATCAGTGCATAAAAGCCCAAGATGTTTTCCACATCCAAGCCGGTCTCGGGGTTCACATAAGTGACCTGCACCGCATCCGGGCCGGTGTGCGCTTCGGCCAGTGACAGCAGTGCGGCCTTGGCATCAGCCCACGGATAGCGCAGCATGGGGTAAGCGTTGTCCGAGCTCTGGAGTACCTTGGTGGGCACGACGCCGCCACGGACGTAAGACTTGAAACCTTGGCCTTTGGTGACACTCTGGCTCGGCCCCTCCAGGTGGTAAGAGGTCTCGGTGTAGTAGACCAGGGGCAAGTCCAGCACATCAAGCCAGATAACCGGGTCTTTGCCGTCATGGCCGTGCTCGTGCCACAGGCCGGTGGGCGTGAGGATCAGGTCACCGCGCTGCATGGGGCACTTCTCACCCCCCACCAGTGTCCAGGCGCCCTCGCCTTCCACCACCATGCGCACTGCATTGGGCGTGTGGCGGTGCACTGGCGCTAGTTCGCCGGGCAACAGCAGTTGCATGCCCAAGTACATGGCAGCGCTGGCCTGCATATTGGTCAGGCCATGGCCCGGATTGGCCAGCACCAGCACGCGGCGCTCAGCCTTCTCAATCGGCGTTAATTCGCCAGCCTGAATCAGCAGCTCACGAATCTCGGCGTAGGGCCAATGCGTGGTTTGGGTCTTGCGTGTCGGGATGTTGGGCGGCAACACGCCGCGCAGGCTGGGCCACAGGGGTACCAGGTTGCGTTGGGTGAGTTGGTCGCGGTAGGCCTGTGGGAGGTCTTCCAGACGGCCCAGGGTGTCAAAGCGGTTGTTGTCTTCCATGTGTGAGTTCTCTTTGAATCAGTCCATCGTCAACATGACGCGCATGTTGTCTATGCGCACGGCGTAGGTCTTGATACCCTCGGTCAATGGCGCGCACAGGGCTGCTCCGGTGCACACGTCAAACCGGCCTTGGTGCAGCGGGCATTCGATTTCGCGCCCCTCGAGAAAGCCGTCGCTCAAGCGCGCGTGGCCATGGGTGCAGATGTTGTCGGTGGCGAAGACCTCGCCTTCAACTTGGTACAGGGCAATGTCTTTGCCTGCCAACGTCACGCCAATCACGTCCCCCTCGGGCACATCGGCCTGCGCAGCCGCATCAATCCAGTTGGTAGTCATGGCACTTCCTTAAATGGGGTAAATCAACGAGTTGGGAATCATCTCGCTGTCGTAAATAACAAGGCGAGAGGCGAACTTCAGGCCCTGTGGCGTGCGTACCACCTCGTCCAGCGTGCGACCCACATTGAATACGGTCGATTCCTTGGACAGGCGTGTGCGGAACACCGCGTAGTTGGCTTCGCTGTGGATGCGGCCGTCTGCATCGACCTTGTGCACGATGGGAGTGCCGACCACATGGCGTTGGTAATAGGGGTCGTGGAACAGCGTCTCTTTGATGCCATAGACCCGGTCTTTGAGCATGCCCTTGCTGTCAAAGGCGAGCGTCGACAAAGGAAAGCCGCGCTCGTGGTTTTCGCGCGGCTGCAGCTTGTACACGCAGTCGTCGATGAAGAACTCGGGCCAGGCATCCCAATCAGCCGCGTCTACCGCGGAGGCGTAGTTGGCATACAGCTGAGTGAGTTCGAAGTAGGTTTGAAAATCCATCATTTTTCTCCCATCACTTTGCGCCAGTATTCGTACATGCCCCGGATCAGCGTCTCGGTGACCATGTGGTCTGTATCGCCAACATCACGGCCACCCAGCTCAACAAGCGTGCGGTGCGCAGGTTTGGTCTCAAACCCTTCTTGTGACCATTCGATGACTTCGCCATCGTCAGCCGAGACGAACCCTGCCGGGCCAAACAGGTTGGCTTGGCGCAGGCGGCGCTGCGTCATTTCCTCGGTGTCGTCCTCGAAACCGAAGTGGGTCCAAACAAAGTCAAAGGCGCCATGGCCATCGGGCTGAATATGGCGCGTGGACACGCTGTTGACCTGCTGCTGGAAGATGACACTGGGAAACACAGTCATCATCACAGCCGTTGGAATCGATGCCCCCACGTTCGGCACTGGCGTGTCCTCACTGCCCCCCGAGGGGGCTTGGCCCGCCTTGGGACGGCCCGGCGACGGGCCTGCCCACCAGGGCTCTTGCACGATGTCCAGAAAGCGCGGGTCGTTGAGCGCCATGTTGGTCTTGAAGCTTGATACCTGTGTCACGTCTGCAGCGGTGCCAGACGCACCGCGCGTGGACACCATGGCCGCGTGGCGGTGGTGCGCATCCATGAGCAGTTGCGACTTGTTGTCGGCGCGCCAGAGACCGAAGGTGACAAACCAGGTGTGCAGCAAGCCCGGGTGGTACGGGTCTTTGATGTTTTCTTGCATCAGCTTCCAGTTGCCTGGAATGCGTTGGCGGTTGTAGCCCAGAATTTTGAGCTTTCGGCCATTAAACAGGCGATCAAAGTACCCCAGGATGACCGGACCAAGGAAGTCTTCCAACGACTCCACGTCATGGTCAAACGACGCAAACACCACACCGCCGCGCGTGGCGACCTTGAGCTTGGTGAGGTTATGGTCAGACGGCTTGAAGTCCGCTGGCATACCGCCATTGACCTTACCGTCCTGCTTGACGCCGCGCCTGAACGGCACACCCTGCAGGTCGCCAGACAGCGAGTAGTTCCACTGGTGGTAGGGGCACGTCAGGCTCTCGCGATTGCCGTGCCGCTCCCGGCAGAAAGCCATACCGCGGTGCGCGCAGACGTTCTCTACGACATTAATCGAGCCGTCCTTGTCACGCACCATCAACACCGAGCGCTCGCCTATGACCGTGCGCTTGAAGTCGCCTGCGTTAGGAATTTCAGCGTCCAGACCCACATAGCACCAGTGGTCGTTATAAAACAGGCGGTCCAGCTCTTTTTTGTACAAATCCTCGCGGGTGTAGGCCCAAAAGGGCACGCGGGTATTTCCCTCTGCCGGCCACGCAGGGCTGTCGGGGAACACGGTTGTAGTTTCACTCATCTTTTGTCTCCTTGTGTTGTTAGACACCGCTGGGATAGAAGGCGTCCGCGTGAACATGGCCGGGCTCTACGCCCATGCGGGTTACCAATAGGTTGAGGGCGTCCACCATGGCCGGGGCACCGCACAAATAGGCGCGCCAACCAGCCAGGTGGACAAGGTCGTTTTCAATCGCGTCGGTGACCAGACCACTGCGTAAACCAGCACCGGCAGCCCCGGTGGCCACAACGATGTGAACCGTCACATTGGGGTGCGCTGCGGCCAATGCGTGCAGGCGGTCCGCGTCGTACACGTCCTCGACACTGCGCACGCCAAAGTACAGGTGAATCGGGTTTTGCATGCCCGCCGCCAATGCGCCGCGCACGATAGACAGCACAGGTGCCAAACCCGTACCGCCGCCTACGCAAAGCATCGGGCCGGTGTGTTTTTGCCGCAAGTAGGCGGTACCCAGCGGTCCGCTGATGCGAAGCGCTGCGCCCACATGCAATTTGTCGAATATGAAGGCAGTGACTCGACCGTCCGGCACGCGGCGAATTTGAAATTCCATTTCGTCGTCATCGTGCAAACCGGCCATGGAATACGGGCGTATGTGTTCTGGCGTGAATTGCACAGTGGCATATTGCCCTGGGCTGAATTGAATCGGCTTGGCCAGCTTGACCCGAATGCGGCGGATGTCATGCGTAGCCTCATCAATGGCGGTCACTGTGCCTTTCACAATGCGGGCGGTGTGCACCACCACCTCATCCACCTCAGGCAGTTCGATGGTGCAGTTGTCGGTGAGTACGGCCTGGCAGGCCAGCACATAGTCGTCTTTTTCCGTCTGGGGTCTGCCCGCCTCAGGGCCGCTGTTGCGCACCTGGCCCGACACCACACGGCAGCGGCAAGTGCCGCAGCGCCCGGACATGCAGCTGTAAGAGATCGGCAGGTTATTGGCCCTGAGTACGTCCAGCAGATTGCTTCCGCTGTCTACGTTCAGACGCACGTTGAGGGGTTCTACGACGAGTTCCATGGTGTGAAGGCTGCTGCCTGTGTCTCCTGTTTGCAGGGATTTTGAAGACTAACGCCCCATAAGTCGATAAAGCAAAACCCATAGATAAAATCACCGTTGTGAATAATGGGGTGCTGCATGGATCTTCGCGACATTGACTTGAATCTTCTGGTGGTGTTTAACCAACTGCTGTTGGACCGCAGCGTTTCCACAGCGGCAGAGAAGCTGGGTTTGACGCAGCCTGCCGTTAGCAACGCGCTCAAGCGAATGCGCGCCGTGTTGAAGGACGAACTGTTTTTGCGCACTTCGCGGGGCATGGAGCCAACGCCCTATGCGCTGCATTTGGCCGAGCCCGTGGTCTACGCGCTGAACGCGCTACAGACCGCACTCACCACGCGGGACTCGTTTGACCCGCTCACCAGCACGCGCAATTTTCAGCTCGCCATGAACGATATAGGCGAGATGTATTTCATGCCACCTTTAATGGTGGCGCTCTCCAAGGTCGCGCCCCAAGTGCGGGTTAGTACGGTGCGGCCTAACGCCGGAAACCTGCGCGATGACATGGAATCGGGCACAGTCGATCTGGCGCTAGGCCTATTGCCCGAATTGAAGACAGGATTTTTTCAACGGCGGCTGTTCCGGCACAAATACGTATGTGTGTTTCGCCAGGGGCACCCACTGGCCCAATCGCCCATGACGCTGCAACAATTTACAGAGCTGGAGCACGTGGGCGTGGTGGCCGCGAATACCGGGCACGGCGCGGTGGATGGCTTGCTGGAGCGCGCAGGCATTAAACGCAAGATGCGACTGGTGCTTCCGCATTTCATTGCGGTAGGCCACGTACTGCAGACCACCGACCTGATCGCTACGCTGCCCGAGCGGTTTGCCCAGCGCTGCGAGGCACCGTTTGGGCTGG
>JBEGPS010000092.1:0-14949 GCA_041181325.1 Pseudomonadota bacterium | reverse complement strand
CCATCATCCGCGAAGAGATCAAGCAGCAATCGGTGCGCGGCAAGATCGTGACACCTGGTTACGGCTGGATTCGCATCAGCCAGTTCCAAGAGCGCACGGTAGAAGACTTTGCCAAAAAGCTTGACGAAATGTTCAAACAAGACCCGAAAATGAAGGGTTTAGTGCTGGACCTGCGCAACGACCCGGGTGGCCTGTTGACCTCAGCGGTGGCTATTTCTGCGGCGTTTTTGCCTGAAAACGTGACTGTGGTCTCCACCAACGGCCAAACGCCGGACAGCAAGCAAACCTTCAAAGCCACTGCCAAAGACTACATTGGTCGCCTGGAAAATGATCCACTCAAAGGCCTGCCCGCCAGTCTGAAATCCATTCCCTTGGTGGTGTTGGTGAACGAAGGCTCGGCTTCTGCAAGCGAAATTGTGGCCGGTGCTTTGCAAGACTACAAACGCGGCACCATCATGGGTAGCCAAACGTTTGGCAAAGGCTCGGTGCAAACCTTCCGCCCACTGGGACCTGATACTGGCTTGAAAATTACCACCTCACGCTATTACACGCCCAGCGGCAAATCCATCCAAGCCAAAGGCATCGTGCCGGAAGTGATGATTGATGACACCGAAGAAGGCAGCCCCTATGCCGCCCTGCGCATGCGCGAAGCTGACCTGGAAAAACACCTTGGCAGCGGCCAAGGCGCTGAGGTGAAAGACACGGCTCGCGAAAAAGCCCGTGAAGAAGCCATCAAACGCCTCGAAGAAGAATCCCGCAAGCCTGTGTCAGAACGCCGCCCACCCGAGTTTGGCTCTGAAAAAGACTTCCAACTGATTCAAGCGCTGAACCAGCTCAAAGGCAAACCCGTGCTGGTGAGTAAAACCCTTGTGGAACGCAAGGAAGAGAAAAAAGACAACTAAACCGGCCATGCAGGACGACGAGCTACTGCGGTATTCCCGCCACATCCTGCTGGACGACATTGGCATCGAAGGCCAAACCCGCATTCTGCAAGGCCGTGCGCTGATCATCGGTGCGGGTGGTTTGGGCTCACCCGCTGCCATGTACCTTGCCGTGGCGGGTATTGGCTACCTTACGCTGGTGGACCATGACACAGTAGACCTGACCAACCTGCAGCGCCAGATTGCCCATCGTAGTGATAGCGTAGGCCAACCCAAAGTCACCTCGGCACAACGCACGGTCAACGAACTCAACGCGCAAGTGCGGGTCACAGCGGTGCAGCAAAGGGCCGACGCAGCACTGCTGGATGAACTGGTACCGCAGGCTGATGTGGTACTGGACTGCTGCGACAACTTCTCCACCCGCCACGCCGTTAACGCGGCCTGCGTGCGCCACAACAAGCCGCTGGTATCCGGCGCTGCCATTCAGTTCGACGGGCAGATCAGCGTGTACGACCCACGCGACGCCAACGCGCCCTGCTACGCCTGCGTGTTTCCGCCCGGCGAGGCTTTTGAAGAAGTGCGCTGCTCCACCATGGGTGTGTTTGCACCGCTGGTGGGCATCATTGGCACCATGCAAGCTGCAGAGGCCCTCAAGCTGATTGCAGGCATTGGCCGGTCTTTGGCAGGCCGACTCTTGATGCTGGATGGCCGGGCCATGGAGTGGACCGAAGTGCGCATGCCACGCAATGCCCATTGCCCCGTCTGTTCAGGGTCAAATCGGCCTTTAGCCCCCGAATAGCATGCGTAAGCAGCTATTATTTTTATAGCAAATTAACAGCCATGCAGTGGGCGAAGTGGTTCCCTTTTCTACGTTGGCAACGCCCCAATGCATTGCTGCTGCGCAATGAAACCATTGCCGCATTCACCGTCACCATCATTTTGATTCCGCAGGCTGTGGCCTACGCCGCGCTGGCAGGTATGCCATTGGCAACCGGGCTTTACGCTTCACTCTTGCCTGCTTTAGTGTCCACACTGTGGGGCGGCACCAGTCGCTTGTCGGTGGGGCCCACAGCTTTAAGCTGCCTGCTGATTGCGGCATCGCTCCAAGGCATGGCACAGCCCTTTAGCGCCGAATGGGTCAACTTGGCTATTTGGCTGGCCTTGCTGGCTGGGGCTATGCAGCTGGTACTGGGAGGACTGCGGGGTGGATGGCTGGTCAACATGATCAGCGCGCCGGTGCTGACGGGCTTTACCCAGGCCGCAGGTGTTTTGATCATCGCATCGCAGTTGCCGGCCCTGCTGGGCTTGAAAGGGTCACTCAGCCAAATCTTGAATGCCCCCCAATTTCAGGGGCAGGAGATGGCATTCGGCGTAGGCAGCTTCGCCATGCTGTGGCTCGCAAAGCGCTACGCGCCGCGCCTACCCATGGTGCTGGTAGTGGTGTGTAGTAGCGGATTGCTCAGCTATCTGGTGGGTTTTGAGGCTTCCGGGGGAGCGGTCATTGGCCATTTGCCTACGGGACTGCCCGCACTGGTGTGGCCGCCTGCACTGCCATGGAGCACAGTCTCAGGGTTATTGGTGCCCGCCATGGTGATAGCGTTGGTGAGCTTTTTAGAGGTTGCCTCCAGTGCCAAAGTGCAGAGTCAACAAGATGGCAGCCTCTGGAACGACAATCAGGACCTGATTGGCCAGGGCTTAGCCAAGATGGCGTCGGCACTGAGCGGCAGTTTCCCCACCAGCACGTCGTTTTCGCGCTCTGCCATCAATATCTATGCGGGGGCTACCACAGGCTGGTCCGCACTCATCTCCACCGGCATGGTGCTTTTGGCCTTGCTGTTTTTGATGCCAGCATTGCACTACGTGCCCTCAGCCGTATTGTCTGCGGTGGTGATCGTTGCGGTCATAGGGCTGATTCAGCCCAGCCAGTTTGTCCGGCTGTGGAAAATCTCCCGGGCCGAGTCACTCACCAGCTTGGCTACGTTTTCACTGACCCTGCTCACCGCTCCGCGTATTTACTGGGGTGTGCTGGCGGGCGTGATGCTGGGGCTCATCGACTTTTTGTACCAGCGGCTGCACCCGCGCATTATCGAAGTGGGCCTGCACCCCGATGGCAGCCTGCGTGACCGCCATCTGTGGAAGTTGCCACCCTTGGCACCGCACATGTACGCGTTACGCATGGATGCCGAGCTGGACTTTGCCGCTGCCAACAGCTTTGAGCGCAACATCACCGAATACCTTGCGCAACACCCCGACACCACAGACGTCTGCCTGTTTGCCCAGCCCATCAACCGCATTGACGCCAGCGGGGTGGACGTATTCGCAATGCTGATTGCCAGCCTGCACCAACGCGGCATCACGCTGCACATCAGTGGCATCAAATTACCAGTAGAAAATGTTTTACGTCGCACCGGCTTGTTGACCGAACACCCACTGCTTCGAATGTACCGAACAGATGCCGAAACACTAGCTAATGGATTGGCGCCGGCATTTATGGATACCGCGCTAGGCGGTCACGATCCATCCCTCAAGCGGGTCTAGGTTAGGCGGCAGGCCATACAAGGCATGTCCGTTTGCATGCTGGTTCAACCCCCAAGCCGCCTGCATCAGGCACAAAACAGCGTCCAATGCATCGCCCGATGCATCAGCAGTTAGCGCGTCGCGTTGCGCATGGCTTAGCTTGAGTCGCAGTGCCAAGCGTGTGTTGCCAAGCTCTAATGCATTAATCAGGTCTTTTCTGGCTATCAGGCGTTCGGGCGTTTGCTTGGCTTTGTCATCGCTTTTATAGCTGCGAGTACCCAAAACTTCGCGGGCCAACAGGCCGGGGTATGCCTCCAGCGCCACGCGCCGAGTGCCGGCGGACTCTTGTGAGGGCGGACTTTGAAGGCCCGGCAAGTAAACACCCGCATCCAGAAGCAAAGGCACACCTGCATGCAGCATATAGGCCACCGGCGGGTTCACCCATTTCATGGACGGACTGGAGCCCGCTGGCAAGTCGGTGGCTCGGTGGGCAAATTTTCCGCCCACAGGGCGCGCGTTGCAAAAGGCGGCGAAGCGGGTCCGGATGTCTTCACGGGAAAGCGATGCGTAATAGCGAATGCAGGCCTCCCAGTCTGTAGGCCAGCCCAATGCTTGCACCAGTTCACGGGGTAAGCCAAATGGCAGGTCAAAACCACCGACCCAGGAAACGGGTTGCGCCAGAACCGCTTGCAAGTCCTGCAGGGTGGCAAAGCCCTGCAGTTTCGAAACCCGCACCTTGCCTTGCTGCAAGGTGCCCCACGCCACTACTATTTGTTTGCGCTTGCTGGGTGCGCTGGAAAAATCGCAGCCTAAGAGCTGGGTTACAGGTTCAAGCACGCCCAATGATGCTGGCTGTGGCCATCAGCTCTTCCAGCAGTGCCAAAGACACTTTGCCAGACACAGAGTAAGGGTCCAATTCAGGCTTTTCTGCATACTTCAGCAAAATACTGGTGTTGATTTTGGACATATTGACCTGGCCCATGGTCCAGCCGCCAAAACGACGTTCTTGAATTTCTTCGTAATGCAGTAAAACCACGTCTTTGTGGCGTTTGTCTTGCTGAATATGCCCATACAACTCACTGACAGGGGATCGTCCGCCTTCAATGGCTTGCAAAAATATGCCACCGCCGTAGCACAAGATGCCAGTGATACCCGACGTGGGGTTGAAGTGACGTGACTGGGACAGGATGGCTTCAATAGCAGTGTCACTGCGGTCCACAGCGCGACTGGCGTAAAGCAGGCGTACAAGCATGGCAATCTTTCGAAAATAAATAAAAGTTAGCTGGACGATTTTTTAGGAATCAAAGCCAAAAACTCACGGCGCAGATTGGGGTCTTTCAAAAACACACCACGCATTACGGAGTTGATCATCTTGCTGTCCATGTCTTTCACACCGCGCCAAGACATACAAAAGTGGCTGGCTTCCATCACGATGGCGAGCCCATCGGGTTGGGTTTTTTCTTGAATCAGGTCTGCCAACTGCACGACCGCTTCTTCTTGAATTTGGGGGCGACCCATAACCCACTCGGCCAAGCGCGCATATTTAGATAAACCAATGACATTGGTGTGTTCGTTAGGCATGACGCCAATCCACACCTGACCAATCACAGGACAAAAATGGTGACTACAAGCGCTGCGCACGGTGATGGGACCAACAATCATCAGCTCGTTGAGATGTCCCACATTGGGAAACTCGGTGAGTGCTGGCGGCTTGACATAGCGGCCACGAAACACCTCGTTGAGGTACATCTTGGCCACGCGGCGTGCGGTGTCGCCGGTGTTGTGGTCGTTCACGGTGTCAATCACCATGCTGTCGAGCACCTGCTTCATTTTGCTCTCGACTTCGTCTAGCAGCCTCTCCAATTCTCCGGGCTCAATGAATTCGGCGATGTTGTCGTTGGCGTGAAAACGCTTTCTGGCTGCGTTCAATCGTTCACGAATTTTGACGGAAACTGGGGTGCCCTCATCGGCATCGTTTAAGTTCATATGGCGGCGTAGTTGCTTTGGTATGAAAGCATGTTACCAGTCTTTAAATGTGAATGTATTTGACGTTTGGCCCTTATCCACACTGCGTAACCTGCTACTATTTTAATAGCGCCTACCCGTGACAAACAGGAGCATTCGCACCACTGCATAAGCCAGTTGGTCCAAAACACGCTGCACTAACGGTCGGCTGGCATAAAGTTTTGGCTGAACACGCAGCCCATGCTGTTGGATGGCGGCAAGCAGCCGCGCGTGCAGGTCGTGGGCAAATGACTCGTTTTGCGCCACCACGTTGGCCTCGCGGGCCAATTGCAGGCTTAGCGGGTCGAGATTGGACGAGCCCACAGTCGCCCAATGCCCGTCGACGACTGCTACCTTGGCGTGTAAAAAACCACGCTGGTATTCATATATTTCCACACCAGCATCTAGCAATGCACCGTACAAAGGCCGAACTGCGTGGTACTGCATAAAGTACTCGTACCGTCCTTGCAGCAGCAACTGCACGCGCACACCGCGCTTGGCAGCATTGATCAGCGCATGGCGCAATTTCGCACCAGGTAAAAAGTAAGCATTGGCGATCACCACCTCCTGGTGTGCATCCGCAATGGCTTTGCGGTAAGCGCGCTCAATGCGGGTGCGGTTGCGCAAGTTGTCGCGCAGTACCAGTCCAGCCCGCACCGCGGTGTGCTTGGTCCCTAGGGCAGAGCCATGGACGGCAGCGGCAATGGTTCGGGCAGCTTGATGGAAATGCATTTCACGTAACTGCCGTGTCGCTTGCAGTCGGGCCCAAAACTTCACCATAGCAGCGTGAACATCCGCCACCAGCGGCCCGGTAACACGCACTGCAAAATCAAACCGTGGCGACTCTAGCGCGCCGTAATTTGGGTCACTGTAGTCATCCAAAATATTGATGCCGCCACAAAATGCTACCAACTCATCCACCACACACAGTTTGCGGTGCATACGCCGCCAGCGTCCCGGTATCAAAAGCCCCAAGCGCCCCAAGGGTGAAAACTGCCGCCATTGCACGCCCGATTGATCCCATCGCTGTTGCCAGTTCGATGGCACCAGCGGCGTGCCGATACCGTCCATCACCACATACACGGCAACGCCGCGCTGCGCTGCGTGGGCCAGCGCCTGGGCCACCAGCGTACCCGAGGCATCAAATGCAAAAATATAGGTTTCCAGACGGACCTCACTTTGGCTCGCATCGATAGCCTCTACCAACGCCGGAAAGTAGGCCTTGCCACCGTCCAACAGCCACAATTGGTGGCCCGAGTACAAGGGCTGCTTGCTCATGCCAATCGGTCTGGGAGATTGAATTGGGCAATAAGTGGCAAATGATCAGACATTCGCCACCAAATTCGCCCTCGAGGCACTTCCAGCTTTTGGGGCGTCATTCCTCGCGCATACACATGGTCAAGTTGAACCAAGGGCAACCGCGAGGGAAACGTCGGCATCTTGGTTTGCTGAAATGCCTGCAGACCCAGGGGTTCCAGGGTGCGTTGCACCCATGCACCCACGTCGTTGAAGTCGCCCGCCACAACCAACGGGGCATTCGCTGGTACTTCCCGTGCGATGAATTGCTGCAACTGTGCCAACTGGCGCACCCGGCTGGCACGTATCAACCCTAAATGCACCACCACTACGTGCACCGAATGCCCCTCCACCAATACCTCGGAATGCAACAAACCGCGTTGCTCAAACCGATGGTCTGACATGTCTTCGTGCTGATGCGCCACCACCGGCCAGCGCGACAACATGGCATTGCCATGCTCCCCATGTTTGGTAAACGCATTGGTGCGATACACCGCCTCGTATCCCTCAGGAGCCAAAAAATCAGCCTGCGGCATCTCTGGCCAATGCGCAAATTGATCAGAACCCCGGTGGTGTACTTTGCGGACCTCTTGCAAGCACACGATGTCGGCATCGAATTGCTCCACCGCATGCCCCAGGTTGTGAATTTCAAGCCGCTGGCGGGGGCCTAAACCCTGCACGCCTTTATGAATGTTGTAAGTAGCTACGCGCAATAGAGTCATGCGCCATCATGCCAGCCCTAACGCTAAGAAGCAAAGCGCGGTAAATGCAATATGGCCTCTGCATTGGAAGGCGAAAAACACCGCTCAGCAGCATCGCACCAAGGCAGCCAAATCTGCGAAATATGCTCGTCAGGGCTCAATACGACGGACAAGGGTTGAGGAACGCACAGACCAAAGACGCGCTCTGTGTTTCGCACCACACCAAGCGCATAGCGATGCCGCCACTGGGGATAAATTTGATAGGAGTTTTCTAACCGCCAATCTTGCAGCACATTGCCAGGAGCCAATGCGTCAATGCCCGTTTCTTCCATCACCTCACGTACTGCGGTGGATGCAAAAGCCTCGTCTTCAAAGTCTTTTGAGCCCGTGACAGATTGCCAAAACCCGGGCGCATCCGCGCGCTCGATCAGCAGCACATCACGCCTGGGGGTGTAAATCACAACCAAGACGGACTGCGGGATTTTGAAAGGTCGAATCAAAAAATCTCCTTGCTGTCGGCTACAGGCATAAAAAAAAGGCGCTACAAGAGCGCCCTTTCATTGTGCCGCACTGGCAAGTAGATCGATTACACGGGCTTAACCAAGTCCGTATTGCGTAAGCGGATGTGAAGTTCGCGCAGTTGCTTTTCGTCGACCATACTGGGGGCTTGAGTCAACAGGCACTGAGCACGCTGGGTCTTGGGGAATGCAATCACGTCGCGAATGGACTCAGCACCGGTCATCATGGTAACGATGCGGTCCAGACCGAAGGCCAAGCCACCGTGCGGAGGTGCACCGTATTGCAGGGCGTCGAGCAAGAAACCAAATTTGAGCTGGGCTTCTTCGGGCGTGATCTTAAGTGCATCGAACACTTTTTGCTGCACATCGGCGCGGTGAATACGCACCGAGCCGCCACCCATTTCCCAGCCGTTGAGCACCATGTCGTAGCCCTTGGAAATGCACTTCTCGGGGGCGGTGACCATCCAGTCTTCGTGGCCGTCTTTAGGCGCGGTGAAGGGGTGGTGTGTGGCAGTGTAGCGCTGTGCTTCTTCGTCAAATTCGAACATCGGGAAATCCACGACCCACATCGGGCGCCAGGCTTTTTCGAATAGGCCATTTTTCTTGCCAAATGCGCTGTGGCCGATCTTGATACGCAGGGCACCAATGGCGTCGTTGACGATCTTGGCTTTGTCGGCACCAAAGAAAATCAGGTCGCCGTCTTGCGCGCCGGTGCGCTCCAACACCGCGTTGAGCGCCGTGTCATGGATGTTCTTGACGATCGGGCTTTGCAAACCATCGCGTCCTTTGGACAGGTCGTTCACACGGATATAAGCCAGGCCCTTGGCCCCATAAATCTTGACAAACTCGGTGTAGGCATCGATCTCGCCACGGCTGATGCCACCGGTCTCTTTGGAGCCACCGGGTACACGCAGTGCAACCACACGGCCGTTCTTCATGGTGGCAGCACCGCTGAACACCTTGAAGTCGACATCGGCCATCACGTCGGTGACTTCGGCGAACTTCAGGTTCACACGCAGGTCAGGTTTATCAGAACCATACAAGTGCATGGCCTCCTGGTACGTCATGACCGGGAATTCACCTAAGTCCACGCCAATGGTGTTCTTGAACACGGTGGTGATCATGCCCTGGAACATGTCACGGATTTCTTCTTCACTCAGGAACGAGGTTTCGATATCGATCTGGGTGAATTCGGGCTGGCGGTCAGCGCGCAAGTCTTCGTCACGGAAGCACTTGGTGATTTGGTAGTAGCGATCAAAGCCAGCCACCATCAGCAGCTGTTTGAACAGCTGGGGCGACTGGGGCAACGCGAAGAAGTGGCCATCGTGCACGCGGCTGGGCACCAAATAATCGCGCGCGCCTTCGGGGGTGCTCTTGGTGAGCATGGGGGTTTCGATGTCCACAAAACCATTGGCATCCAAAAATTTGCGCACTTCCATGGACACACGGTAACGCAGCATCAGGTTGTTCTGCATGTACGGGCGGCGCAAGTCCAGCACGCGGTGGGTCAGGCGGGTGGTCTCAGACAGGTTGTCGTCATCAAGCTGGAATGGGGGCGTAACCGATGCATTGAGCACGATCAGTTCATGGCACAGCACTTCGATCTTGCCGCTTTTAAGGCCTTCGTTGACCGTACCTTCGGGGCGCGCACGCACCAGGCCTTTGATCTGCACGCAAAACTCGTTGCGCACATCTTCGGCCACAGCAAACATATCGGCACGGTCTGGATCGCACACCACTTGCACATAACCTTCGCGGTCGCGCAGGTCGATAAAAATAACGCCACCATGGTCGCGGCGACGATTGACCCAGCCGCACAGAGAAACGGTTTCGCCCATCAGGGCTTCGGTCACAAGACCGCAATAGTGGGAGCGCATGGCCATAACTTGCTTTCAATACACCGCGAAGGGCGGCGGGTTAGGTAAAACTTATTGGGGTGGTATCACGGGCACGGCATGCTGCGTAGGCGCCACCGAACCCATAGAAATAACGTAGGTGAGTGCTTCGTCAACACTCATATCAAGCTCAATCACGTCGGCCCTGGGCAACATCAAAAAGAAACCACTGGTCGGGTTGGGAGTGGTGGGCACATAGACGCTCACAAAATCATTTCCCAAGTGAGACGCCACTTCACCGCCTGGCACACCGGTTTGAAAGGCGATAGTCCAACTTCCGGCGCGCGGGTACTGAATCAGCATGGCGGTGCGAAACGCATTGCCGTTACTGGAAAACAGCGTGTCAGATACTTTTTTGACGCTGTTGTAAATGCTCTTGACAATGGGGATATTGGTGAACAACCGATCCCACTGCTTGACCCACCAGCGCCCCGCCACGTTGGACACCAAGGCGCCCGTGGCCAGCATCACAGACAACACCAACAAAACACCGAGGCCCGGAATATTGTGCAAGCGCTCAATGCCAGGGCCTGAACTGGCAGGTGATACCGCTGCCAAGCCCGAGAGAAAGCCGCCAAAAACAGCATCGAGCAACCCCACCAACCACAGCAGCACCCAAATGGTGATGGCCAAGGGCAGCCAAACCATCAGGCCAGTAAGCAGGTATTTTTTGATTGGCACAGTGAATCCCGAAGGGTTAAAAATTAGGTGCCAGAAGCAGTGGGCGCTTGAGGCGTAGCGGCAGGCGCATCCACTTTGGCTGCGGGCGCAGCAGTTGATGTGCTAGCCGCTTCAGAGGCGGGGGCAACTGCAGGAGCAGAGGTGCCTCCACCCTTGAAGTCAGTGGCATACCAGCCTGAGCCCTTGAGCTGAAAGCCCGCAGCAGTCAGCTGCTTCTTGAAAGTAGGTTTGCCACAGGTTGGGCATTCTTGCAAAGGCGCATCGGAAATTTTCTGCAAAACGTCCTTGGCAAACCCGCAGGACTCGCATTTATAAGCGTAGATGGGCATGGTAATAGGGCTCTGGCGGCAGGTTGCAAAGCCTTCAATTATAAGGTCGGCAACTAAAACAGACCGACCCGCACTACGATCTGCATCACCACCATTCCAAGCGCGAAGCCAATCACTGCAGACACCAGCGTTTGCAACAGGCGGTTAGTGCGCTTTTGCTCTATCAGCAGCTCTTGCACCAGGCGAGTGTTGTCCCCCGTGTTGCGCTGCAAATAGTGGTGCAGCAAGGTAGGTAACTCAGGTAGCAGCTTGGCATAGCGCGGTGCCTGGGCTTTGAGCTCGCGAATCAATTTTTGCGGCCCCACTTGCTGGAGCATCCATTGCTCTAAAAAGGGCTTGGCGGTGGCCCAAAGGTCCAATTCTGGGTCTAAATCGCGACCCAAGCCTTCGATGTTGAGCAAAGTCTTTTGCAGCAACACCAGTTGGGGTTGAATTTCGACCTGAAATCGACGCGACGTTTGAAATAGGCGCATGAGCACCATACCCAGCGAAATCTCCTTCAATGGGCGGTCAAAGTAAGGCTCGCACACCGCGCGCACTGCGGCTTCCAACTCGTCAACCCGCGTGGTGGCTGGCACCCAGCCGGACTCGATGTGCAGCTCTGCAACCCGTTTGTAATCGCGCCTGAAAAAAGCCACAAAATTTTGAGCCAAATATTCTTTGTCCACTTCGGTGAGCGTGCCCACGATGCCAAAGTCTAGAGATATGTAACGGCCAAAAGTTTGCGGATTCAGGCTGACTTGGATGTTGCCCGGGTGCATATCGGCATGGAAAAAACCGTCCCGAAACACTTGGGTAAAAAACAGGGTTACCCCGTCGCGCGCCAACTTTGGGAAATCGACCCCTGCGGCCCGCAAGCGCTCCCACTGGTTGATGGGCACACCGGTCATGCGCTCCATCACCAAAACTTCAGTAGTGCAAAAGTCCCAGTGCATTTCGGGTATGAGCACCAGATTCAAACCCTCCATATTGCGGCGCAGCTGCGCCGCGCTGGAGGCTTCACGCACCAAGTCGAGTTCGTCATGCAAATATTTGTCAAACTCTGCCACCACTTCGCGTGGCTTCAGCCGCTTGCCATCTGCCGACAAGCCTTCCAGCCAGCCCGCCATCATGCGCATCAGGCTCAAGTCTTTGTCGATCACGCCGAGCATGTTGGGGCGCAGCACCTTCACTGCCACATCGTGCTCGACGCCTTTACGGTCACGCAGCACCGCAAAGTGCACTTGGGCAATCGATGCACTAGCGACCGGGGTACGCTCAAACGACACAAAAATTTCGGCAATGGGTTTACGCAAAGCGCGCTCGATGGTGGCAATGGCCACATCAGATGAGAACGGCGGCACCTGGTCTTGCAACTTGGCAAGCTCATCGGCTATGTCCACTGGAAGCAAATCCCGGCGGGTGGAAAGCACCTGCCCAAACTTTACAAAAATAGGGCCCAGGCGCTCCAGAGCCTCGCGCAAACGCTGTCCGCGAGGCTCACTTAAATCGCGACCAACGGTTAGCACACGCGTAACAACCCGCAGCCACGGTTTTTGAAAGCTCGACAACACCAACTCGTCGAGCCCGTAGCGCAGCACGATCCAAACGATAAAACAGCCCCGGTACAGGCGGGTCATACTGCTGTGCGCTTGCCAACGAATTGCGCAATAGCCTGCGCCACTGTGCGGCTGGATTGCATGAATATGTGCGCAGGCGCATCGCCCATGATGCGCGCCAGGTCTTCCTCCACATCCCAACGTACATTGTCAGCAAGCCAATTGATCTCAGCAGCCAACTGCACATCGCCTTCAATGCGCACTGCCGGTTTGGCACCCTGCATCACCGCTTGGGCGATGGCGAAGGGGGATTCATCGGTCATGGTGAGCGTCAAGTCAGCCACAGCCTCAGTCGTTGCCACGTCTAGCAAACCCGCTGGAGTAACGACCACTTTGAACGAAAAATCGCGCCACTGGCTCAGAACAACGCGCCCCTTTTGCCGAACCAGGCGCTCCATAGCCTGAGGCTCTTGCTGCAGCACGTGATTGAGCAGCAAAACAATGCGTCTATGCCCCTCTTCAATCGCCCAAGCGGGCGGGGTCAGGGGAAGATTGAAGTTCTGGAAAAGACCTTCCAGCATTGAAAAAGGGGACTGTGTTGCCATAGTCCCCTATTATCTGTCACACCTCCCGCAGGATGCGCTGCGTGGGGCTGCTTTCGTTATTGCAGCGCTTGCACACCCGCCACCAACCAACCGCCACCGTTCTTGGTTTTGGTCATATTCCACACTTCGCGGAACGGGCTGGGGCCTGCGGAAAGCTCTTCACGGATCATGCCGGAAAACTCCACGCTGGCCATGTATTCCTCAGCCAGTTCTTCAATACCCAGCAAGCGCGCGTCAATCATCACCACTTCGGTGTGGTTTGGAGCACTGCCGGTGTGGGTTTCGCGCTCGTTGAGTTGGGTTTGAATTTCGGCCAACATGCTGTCGGTCATCATGGCGCGCAGGGCAGGAATGTCTGACTTGTCCCACGCGGCTTGCAGTGTCACAAAATTGGCCTTTGCAGCCCCCAAGAAGCCTTCACTATCGAACCCGGCCGGAATGCCCCATGCTTGCGAGCCCATGAGCGCTGAGCCAATCATGGAGCCAGTTTGGGGCTCCAATTGCATGCTGCCCGTGCGCTCAAAGGGGCGCGCAGACGCATCGTTGCCCACGTTTTCAGGGCGGTAGGGCTTGGGTGCAGTGACAGGCACATTGCCAGCACCTTGGAAAGCAAAAGGCGCTGCACTGGATGTGGCAGTGTTAGCGGCAGCAGCCTTGCGATTGCGCATAAACCAACCAAACGCCATCATCACGCCCAGAGCCAGCAGGCCAAACATCAGCATATTGCCAAACGCTTCGCCCATCCCCAGCGAGTGGGCCAACCAAGCCAAACCAAGTCCGGCAGCCAGACCACCCAACATGGCACCCCATGGGCGCTTGGGTGCGACTGCAGGAGTAGGCGCTGGCGCAGGAGCAGGTTTGGCTGCTGGAGCCGTATTCATAGGTGACCCCGGAGCAGCAGCAGGAGCCTGTTTTGTCACATTGCTGCTTTGCTGGCCAATTGATTTGCCACCGCCAAAGCGCTTGGCGGCCTCAGCGTTGATTCCCGACAGAGTCAGCACCAGTGCCAAACCCAAAGCCCACAATTTCATTTTTATCTCCAATACAACAATTTATCTCAACACTTGATTCCAACATGCAAGGCAGCAATGCCGCCCGTCAGGTTGTGATAGTCCACATGGCCGAATCCACCTTTGTGCATCATGGCTTTTAGCTCTTGCTGACCGGGGTGCATGCGGATGGACTCCGCCAGGTAACGATAACTTGCATCGTCGCCCGCCACCAGTTTGCCCAACTTTGGCAACACCTTGAAGGAATACCAGTCGTAAACCTTTTCTAAAGGAGGGGCAACCTTGGAAAACTCCAGCACCAGCAACTTGCCGCCGGGTTTCAGCACACGGCACATTTCGGCCAGGGCCACGTCTTTGTGGGTCATGTTGCGCAGGCCAAAGGCCACGCTCACCACATTGAAATAGTTGTCGGGGAACGGCAGCTTCTCGGCATCACACACCAGCGTGGGCAGCGCAATGCCGGCATCCAGCAAGCGGTTGCGGCCCGTGGAGAGCATGGCCTCGTTGATGTCGGTGTGCACCACTTGGCCACTTTTGCCAACTTGTCTGGAGAAAGCCATGGCCAAATCGCCGGTGCCGCCCGCAATATCCAAGGCGCGGTCACCCTCCTTCAGGTTGGCTACGGTGACGGTATAGGCCTTCCACAAGCGGTGTAGACCGCCCGACATCAAGTCGTTCATCACGTCGTATTTGGGGGCTACCGAATCGAACACGCCACGGACATGGCGCGCTTTGTCAGTCTCATCAACCGACTGGAATCCAAAATGTGTGGTGCTCATGCCCGGATTCTAAGCAATATTGGCACGTAGCCCCCTAGCAATATGCGTAACCAGCTATCAAAAAGATAGCGGTTTGCATCAGTGACTGGCGCAGCTGTGGCCCGCTTTTTCGGGCATGGCGTCATCGCGGCCCAGGCTGGCAGCGGCAAGGCGGGTTTCGTAGTCTTTCCACAGCTGGTCTTGCTGCGAACCCAG
>JBEGPS010000091.1:0-12018 GCA_041181325.1 Pseudomonadota bacterium | reverse complement strand
CCTATTTGGCGTTATCTAGCGTTTCCTTGCCTTCTATCGCAAGGGCCTAACTTAGAGAGTCAGGCAAAAAGGTTGAGTATGCGCCATCCCCGCTGGGTGGCGATGGCTTGCAGCCGTTCATCTGGGTTAGTGGCCACGGGGGTGTCGGCCTTCTCCAAGAGTGGCAAATCGTTGATGGAATCTGAATAAAACGTGGTGTGTACCGAGGTCCAATCCATCCCATTTTCCGCCAACCACATGCCAACCCGCTCCACCTTGCCCTCACGAAACGATGGCACGCCCGCTATTGCACCGGTAAACCAGCCCGTGCCACCGGGCGCGTCGTCACGCACCAGGTCCACGGCTATCAAGTCGGGCACGCCAAACGCATCGGCAATGGGGCGGGTTACAAAGGCGTTGGTGGCGGTGACGATGACCACCTCGTCACCCGCAGCCTGGTGGTCTTGTACCAGCTTCAAGGCTTGCGGTTGAATGGCTTTTAGCACTACATCCCGCATGAAACGTGCGTGAGCAGCTATGGATTTTGTAGCGCCTTGCTGGCGCACCGCTGCTGTAGCAAAGCGGATGTACTCATGAATATCCAGCGTACCGGCCTTGTAGTGGGCATAAAACGCATCGTTTTGGCGCGCAAACTCTGCGGCATCGGTCCAACCCAGCGCGGTGGTGAACTCGCCCCAGGCGTAGTCCGAATCCATGGGAATCAGGGTGTGATCCAGATCGAACAGGGCTAGGCGAGTCTTCATACGTCCTCCATCATCGATTTGATCAGGGGGATGGTGATGGCGCGCTGGGTTTGCAGGCTGTAGCCGTCCAGCAGGTCTAGCAGCTCCATCAGACTGCCCAGGTCGCGGGAAAACCGCGTAAGCATGAAGCCCATCACCTCGTCACTTAAAAACACGCCACGCGCATCTGCGGCTTGGCGTAGTACACCGCGTCGCTCTGGCTCAGTGAGTAGCTGTAACGCATAAATGTGCCCCCAACCCAGGCGGGTGCGCAGGTCGTCGCGCAGCTTCAAGTCTGCCGGCGGCATTTCGCCAGCAGCCAACACCGGGCGCTGGTGGGTTTGGGCGTTCACAAACCAGTTAAAGGCAGTGTGCTGCTGCTCGGCGGTGTACAGGTGCACATCGTCCAGCACCACGGCGGCCCAGTGTTCGTCAAATTCGGGCGACACCATGCTGGAGGCGTCCAGCCAGCCCACACGCGCGCCCTGCTCGCGCAACGCCTCACGGGCTGCTTTGAGTAAATGGCTTTTGCCACTGCCGCTAGGGCCCCAGAAATAGGTTGGGACCGGGGAACGGTTGTTGTCGGAGGCACTGGCCCAAAGCGCCATGTGCTGCAAAGCGGCAGCGTTGGGGCCAGCGCAAAAATTTTGCAGATTTGGGCCGTTGGACAAGCCTATGTCGAGCGCTATTTGTTTCATGGGCATGGGGCTAGCGTTGGTACTAGCCTTGGTAAAGGTGGCTTGCCATGTAGCCTGCGCGGATGCGCCGGATGGCCACCAGCAGTACCGCGCTCACCGGCAATGCCACCAGCACGCCCACAAACCCCAGCAACTGACCAAACGCCAGCAAGGCAAAAATAACGGACAGGGGGTGCAAGCCAATGCGCTCGCCCACCAAGCGCGGCGTTAAAAACAGGCTTTCGACAAACTGGCCCAGCCCATACACCACGGCCACCATGATGAACGCATAGCTCACGCCATGGGCCGCCGAAAACTCCAACAGCCCGGCCAGCGTCGCCAACACCAGCCCCAAGCCAAAACCCAAATACGGCACAAAAATAGCCAAGCCGGTAAATATGCCAATGGGCAACGCCAAATCCAGCCCAAACAGCCCCAGGCCTACGCTGTAAAACACCGCCAAAATCAGCATCACCAGCAGCTGCCCGCGCAAGTATTGGCCCAACACGGCATCGGACTCAGCCATAAAACTATCGGTGCCGGCACGCAAGCGAGGCGGCACAAATTCACGCACTTGGGCCACGAAACGGTCCCAATCCATTAGCAAATAAAACAGCACCACGGGTATCAAAATGGCATTTCCAATGATGGCAAAAGCCACACTGCCGCCCAGCTTGACTGACGTGAGCAGTGAGCCAAACGCATCTTCAAAATTGGCATTCAAGTACTTGGTAACAAACGCTTTGATGTTGGCCATGTCCAGTGTGACATGCACACCCCATTGCGCCATCAGGGGTTTGATTGCGGCATCGAGCTTGTCCAGCAAGCCGGGCAATTGGTCACGCATTAGCGGCAGTTCTTTGGCCAAAATGGGCACGATAAGTAGCATCACGGCCAATAGCGCCAGCACAAACAGCAGCTCCACCACTATTACTGCCATCAAACGTGGAATGCGGCCACGGCCCAACTCGTCAAGCCAATCTACCAGCGGGGTGAGTGCATAAGCCAGTACGCAAGCCACCACAAACGGTGCCAAAACCGGTGCCAGCGACCACAAAATGACGGTGAACAACCCCGCAATCAAAGCCCAGGCAGCGAATGTTTTTTGAGCAGAGGTGAATTGCATGGAGGGAACTGGTTGGGCTGCGAACTAAAATCAAGGCAAATTCTATCTTCCATGACCCAATCCTCCCCCCCCACCCCCCTCTCGTACAAAGACGCTGGCGTTGATATTGTTGCTGGCGACGCCTTAGTGGAGCGCATCAAGCCCCTGGCCAAAAAAACCATGCGCGAAGGCGTGCTGGCCGGTATTGGCGGCTTTGGCGCCCTGTTTGAAGTGCCCAAGCGCTTTCAGGAACCCGTGCTGGTGAGCGGCACCGACGGCGTGGGCACCAAGCTCAAGTTGGCGTTTGAGTGGAATATGCACGACACCGTGGGCATCGACCTGGTGGGCATGAGCGTGAATGACGTGCTAGTGCAAGGCGCCGAGCCCCTATTCTTTCTGGACTACTTTGCCTGCGGCAAGCTGGACGTGGACACCGCCGCCGCCGTGGTGGGCGGCATTGCCAAAGGCTGCGAGCTGAGCGGCTGCGCCCTGATCGGCGGAGAAACCGCCGAGATGCCCGGCATGTACCCCGCTGGCGAATACGACCTGGCCGGTTTTTGCGTGGGCGCGGTCGAAAAGAGCAAAATTTTGACCGGTGCTGAAGTCAAGCCCGGCGACGTGGTGCTGGGCCTGGCATCTGCAGGCGTGCACTCCAACGGCTTTAGCCTAGTGCGTAAATGTATTGAGCGGGCTACAAATTCTGGCACCGTGCCAGCCACACTGGACGGCAAACCCTTCAAACAAGCCATCATGGAGCCGACCCGCCTGTACGTGAAAAACGTGCTGGCCGCGCTGGCTGCCCACCCCATCAAGGCCCTGGCCCACATCACCGGCGGCGGCCTGCTGGAAAACATTCCCCGCGTGCTGCCCGAAGGCACCGCCGCCCACTTGGTCAAAGGCAGCTGGCCGCAGACCGAGCTGTTTGCCTGGCTACAAGCCACGGCTGGCATCGACGACATTGAGATGAACCGCACGTTTAACAACGGCATCGGCATGGTGGTGGTGGTGGATGCAGCCAATGCAGAAGCCACAGCGGCTACCTTGCGCGCCAGCGGTGAGACGGTTCACACCATCGGGGTGATTGCACCGATTGGTAGCGGTGCCGCGGTCGTAGTGGGCTAAGGCTGACGCAAGATACGGCCGCTACTCAGCGGCCGTCGGTGTTAACGATTAAATTGTTGGCTTGGTGGCAGCCTTGCACCCACATCAGGACAACAATCCGCTGGCATCAAGTGCCAGTAATTTTTCCATCTCTTCGGGTGCCATTGGTTTGGCAAAAAGATAGCCTTGAAAGTGGTTGCAACCTAGCGCACGCAGAGTCATTAAGTGCGCTTGGGTTTCCACACCTTCGGCCAGAAACTCCAGGCCGAGGGTTTGAGCCAAAGCAATAACGGCTTTCACGATTCCAAGATCACTTTGCGCAGTGTCTATTTCGCGCACAAAGCTCTGGTCAATTTTCAGCTTATGCACCGGGAATCGCTTCAGATAGGCCAAGCTTGAATATCCAGTACCAAAGTCATCGATGGCCAGCCGCACACCCAAGGCGACTAACCGGTGGAGCGTTTGGATCACCTCATCGACGTTATGCATCAGCGAAGATTCGGTTATTTCAAGTTCCAATAAATGGGCTGGGTAGCCCGTATCGCGTAATGTCTCTGCAACAAACGAAACGAGATCCTTGCGCCTGAATTGACGGGCAGACAAATTGACCGCGAGCGTGAAATCAGGGCGGCCATTTTCTCGCCACCGAGCGGCCTGCAAGCAGGCCTGATGAAGTACCCAGCTGTCGATTTCAACGATCAAATCGGTCTCTTCAGCAATACCGATGAAACCTCCCGGCTGCACCACCCCATGAATAGGCGAGTGCCAGCGCACCAGCGCTTCCACACCAAAAACACGGTTGCTGGCCATGTCAACCAGTGGCTGATAGACGAGGCGAAATTCCCCTTCGCGGACCGCATTACGCAGCGCCGATTCGATGCGATAGTGGTGATCCGCCTCCCGATTCATGGCATCGGTAAAGAAACGGAATGTGTTGCGACCGGATGCCTTGGCTTGGTACATCGCCGTATCAGCATTTCGAAGCAGTGATTCGGTGTCGAGTCCGTCCTGCGGATAGATGCACACACCGATGCTGGTTGTGATGTGCAGTGCGTGATCCTGCACTATGAGAGGTTCCTGTAGCACAGAGATCAGCTTCTCAGCTATGCCCTCCACATTGTGCGATCCAGACAATCCCGGCAATACCAGCACAAACTCGTCGCCGCCCAGCCGCCCCAACGTGTCTGTGTTGCGCAATGTCATGGACAACCTGATGGCAACCTGACGCAGCAGCGCGTCACCCACTTGATGGCCCAGCGTATCGTTGATATTTTTGAAGCGGTCGAGGTCCAAAAACATAATGGCGACACTCTCACCAGCACGATATGCCTGCAGCAGGGCCTGCTCCATCCGGTCGTGCAACAGATTGCGGTTGGGCAAACCCGTGACTGAATCAAAATGGGCCAGCTCTCGCACATGCTGCTCAATTTCAATGCGCTCCTTGACTTCCCTCTGCAGCCGCAAATTGGCTTTGGCCAGTTCATTCGTTCGCTCAGCGACCCGCTCTTCCAGTTCCTGCCGGGACCTGGCAATCTCCATCTGCACTCGTCGCCGGTCAGAAATATCGGTGGCGATACCAAGGTACCCCGTGATCGCTCCACTGGCGGAACGCAGGGCTGTTATGCACAAATTCACCGGTATGCGCTGACCGTCTTTAGTCACGTAGGTCCATTCGCGCTCGTCCTTGCCCAAGAGCCGCGCCTTAACGCAAAAGACATCAAAGCCAGGCAAAACCTCTTGATCCAGTTCTTCGCTGAGTTCGCGGGCATAGGCTACCACTTCGTCAGCTTCGTGAAACACCGCGGGAGTTTGCCGATATTGCATTTCTTCCTGTGTATAGCCCAGCATGCGCTCTGCAGCGACATTAAAAAGCTGTATGGTGCCCTGTGTATCGGTGGCGATGATGGCTGCGCCTGCGCTTTCAAATACCACCTGATTCAGTGTGGTTGCTGCTCGCAGCGCTTCTTCCATAGCGCGCTTTGCAGTGATGTCCTCAATCAGCCAGAGCGTGGCGCCCGATATGGGGCCGCCCTCACCCAACTGCCTGCCGCTTATGCGAGCCCAAAAGGTCTGACCGTCGAATCGACAAAACTTGCATTCATGGGAGACCGACTGGCCCACAGTCAGTGATGGGTACAAACTGTCACCCACCCACTGATATTCCTCAGTCGTGGAATAAAACGCCCGAGTGGTCTGTCCAATCATGTCTCCCGGCGCATAACCAAACAACAACTCTGCCTGCTGATTGCAGCGCAGAACCCGGCGGTCACGCAACACGACCATACCGAGCGCCATTCCATCGAGGATGGCCTGGTTCTCCAGAATCGCTGTCTTGAGTGATTGCTCCTGTGCATGTGCCAAAGAACGATCACTGATGAGCCAGAACGTGCCAGCGGAAGTCTGGGCTGGATCTTCCACGTAGCCGATTAATTGCGCCCAAAAATCCTCACCACTTTGACGGTGCATGCATATTTCAATGTCAACGCACAGGGCCTGAGTCAGAAGTGGCTTGGCCAACTCACCAAGTCGTCCGTATGTTTCATTGTCTGGAAACAAAATAGAAGCTGGTTTGCCAATGGCTTCTCGCGGCGCAAAAGAGAACATCCGCTCAAAATGGGCGTTGCAGTCGGTAATGGTGCGATTAACCGTCAGCAGAATGCCAAGCGGCGCATTGTTCTTGATGGCTTCCAGCCGTAAAAGTGCTGCCTGCAGGGCTGCACCTTGTCGGTGCTCCTGGGTGAGGTCGTCTACCAGCCAGATTGAGCCCCATTCCGGTCGCTGGAAATCGACTGCATAAGCTGCAACGCTGCAATGAGTCTCCACTCCGTCCTTGCCCAGAAACATTGCCTCCGTGCGAAATGTCGCTCCCACTTCAAGAACAAGCTCCGCCTGGGCAAGCATTCCGTCATATGCGGCGGTGCTTGAAAACAGAGTGCTGGTAGGCAGGCCACACAATTCTTCCTGTCCATAACCGAGAATGCCAGCGAGTGCTGCATTGCAGGCTACCACCAGACGATTACGCACCAGAGCAATACCGATAGACGCATTCTGAAAGATCATCTGCACTTCATGTGCAGCCATGTCAGGTTCGGCAGTTGCCATGGCACTTTGGGCCATCAAAGATAAATCCATTTTTTTCATCCCTCTAGCCACGTACGACCGCAATGAAAGCATATCGCTTTGACACAAAAAATCGGCCACATCCTATTGTGAAAGGCTTACCCAACAGGTAGCTTTCAACCTTAGAGAATGTAGAGAAAGCCATTCAGGGATGGCAATTAGCTATATTTTTGATAGCTAATTACGCATGCTCCACGGGGGCCAGAGGCCTATTTTTGCCCGCGAAGCTCATCCACACGGTTGGCAATGGCGTCACCATCCACCAGGTCTTCGGCGTGCACCAGGTAGCACTCCAGGTCGGCCACGGCCTGCTCGGTGTTGCCCAGTTCGGCATGGGCCAGGCCACGGTCGCGGTACTCGGACCACGATTCGGGCAGCAGAATAATCAGCCGCTGCTGAATCGCCAACATGCGACCCCAGTCTTCTTGCGTGCGGTAAATTTCTTTCAGGTTGCGCAGCATGCGCGCCATGATGTCGCGGGGTGGCAGTGTTTGCAGGTACAGGCCCAGCGGCACTTCAAACTCATCGACCGAGCCGCTGCGCCTGCGAAACGGTTCTAGCCGCTCAGCCAAATCCTCGCGGCTGAGTGATTGACCACTCAAAGGATCGATCACCGCCTGCCCCATGGGTAAGTTCACCTTGACCATGAAATGCCCCGGGAAACCCACGCCACGCACCGACAAGCCCAGCCCCTGGGCCAGCTCCATCCACACCACGGCCACCGAAATAGGAATGCCACGGCGAGTGCGCAGCAGCACGTGGATGAAACTGTTCTCGGGGTCGTAATAGTCGTTGACGTTGCCGCCAAACCTCAGGTCGCGAAAGAAAAACTGGTTCAGTACGCGCAGTTTGTGCAGCGGCCCGGCATCATCAGGCAAACGCCTGCGCACGCGGGCCAGCATCTGGTCCACCTCGTCCAATACGGACTGAATATCCAGGTCGGGGTATTCGTCTTGCGCCAGGCTAACCGCTGCTTCAAACAGCACAAAGTCAGTATCGCTTTGCACCAACGTGGCAAAGTAATCTAGCGGTGTGGGGGCTAAATACGACAAGTCCATACGGTAGCTCCTGTGCCCCAGCTATCGACGAAGAAACTGCCGCAGGTTCAGGCCTGCGGCCCACACCGCGCCCAAATACACCGCAGCGGCACCCACTATCAGCATAGCCAGCAAACCGATGCGCTTGAGGCTTTCGCTGCGCAGGTCGATCCACGCAAACGCCTGCGCTGCCCAAAGCAAATAAATGACGAGCAACGCGCTGCCCGCCAGCACTTGCATGACAAACAAGCCCCAGCCAGGCTCGGGCCTATAGGTCTTGCGCATCAGCAAGCCCACCAGCAACCAGGTAGCGTTAATCAACGCACCCAGACCAATCGACAACGACAGGCCGGCGTGCTGAAACAGTGGCACAAAAGCAATGTTCATCAGCTGCGTGAGCACCAGCACCACGATGGCAATGCGCACCGGGGTTTTGATGTCTTGGCTGGCGTAATAGCCCGGCGCCAGCACCTTGATGGCCACAATGCCCACCAGGCCAGCGCCCCACCCCATCAATGCTGTGGTGGTTTGCTGCACGTCAAATTCGGTGAACGCGCCGTAGTGGTACAGCACCGCCACCAAGGGCTTTGCAAAGATAAGCAAACCCACTGCGCAGGGCACCGACATCAGCACCACGATGCGCAGGCCCCAGTCGAGCAAAGCCGAATACTTGGCGGCGTCACCTGAGGCCTTGGCTCCGGCCAACTGCGGCATCAGCACCACACCCAGAGCTACACCCAGCATGGCGGTGGGAAATTCCATCAAGCGGTCGGCGTAGGTCAGCCAACTTACGCTGCCGGTGGGCAGGTGCGAAGCAATTTGGGTGTTGATCAGCAATGATATTTGCGCAACGCTCACGCCCAGCAGCGCAGGCAGCATGAGCTTGGCAATGCGCTGGGTGCCGGGGTCGCGCCAAGCGTCAGCCACCACGCTCCAATTCAGCCCAATACGGGGCAACAGGCCCATTCGTTTGAGCGCCGGAATCTGTACCACCAGTTGTAGCATGCCACCTACGATCACGCCCACGCCCATGGCGTAAATCGGCTCAATGCCCTTGGTTTTGAACCATGGTGCCAACAGCCAGGCCGCAGAAATCATGGCCACATTCAGCAACACAGGTGTTGCAGCAGGCACTGCAAAACGTTTCCAAGTGTTCAGTACCCCCGAAGACAACGCCACCATAGACATGAAACCGATGTAGGGGAACATGAACCGCGTCATAAACACCGCAACATCAAACCCGCGTGGGTCTTTTTGCATGCCGCTGGCCATGGCCCAGACCATCAGCGGCGAAGCAATCACCCCCACCACACACGTAGCCACCAGCACCCAGGCCAGCACCGTGGCCACCCGGCTGATGAGCAGCACTGTGGCATCGTCACCATTTTGGGCCTTGCTGGCGGCCAGCACCGGCACAAAGGCCTGGCTGAAAGCGCCTTCGGCAAACAGGCGGCGAAACAGGTTGGGGATGCGAAACGCCACGTTGAAAGCGTCGGTCATGGCGCTGGCGCCAAAGGTAGAGGCCACGAGCAATTCACGCACCAAGCCGGTGATGCGCGAGAGCAGGGTCCACAAGGAGACAGTAGAGGCAGATTTAAGGAGGCTCACGTCACGAGTGTACTTGCGTGCAGGACTGCTACAATGGTGGGCTTTGCTGACAACATCCTCGAACACAAGGAACTATACAAATGGCATCTGGAAAACCCAAGAAAAAGAACCCGCGCCTGGCGTCGGGCCGTAAACGCGTCCGCCAGGACGTCAAAATTAATGCAGCAAACACATCCCTGCGTTCCAAATACCGCACTGCGGTGAAGAACGTCGAAAAGGCTGTGATTGCTGGCGACAAGACCAAAGCAGCCGAACTCTTCGCGAAGATGCAAGCCGTTGTGGACACTGTTGCCGACAAAGGCATCTTCCACAAGAACAAAGCAGCCCGCGACAAGAGCCGTTTGGCTACCAAGGTGAAAGCCTTGGCCCTCGCGGCTTAAACCGCAGCCTAATTCAACCTAGGCAATAAGCACGCGCAGGGACTTCAAAACACCCCGCGCGCCGTTTTAATGGGTGCGCTGTCAGCAAAGCAAAAAAGCCGTTCAATTGAACGGCTTTTTTGTTTCTGCCTATTTCCGCAGTTCAGAAATTTCTACATTCAGGGATTGGGTGTGCGCTCAGGCGCCATTGGTGGCGTATCGCTCACCTGTAAGTCGTTGTCTTTGGCAAAGTTGACACAAAAATCCCATGCCATTACGTCGTAATCGCGCAAATCGCTGTGGATGATGACGCATTTGGCCTGACCGATGGAGGTGGGAATGCACCATGGCGAGTAGCCCAAATGACTGCCCGGTTGAGGGCCACCGGGGCGAAACTGGCTCATGACTCCAGCCAAACGCTCGGCCCAATCGCTGGGGCGAAATGTCTTGCCCTGATTGGTAATGCCCAGGATGTAGCGTTCTTTGGAGGGGGTGTTTGCCATCAATTGGTTCGGGTGCTGCGCTGCAACAGAATTCTAACTGAGGGTAGATAGCCCTAAAATCATCGATCAACGGCCCCACCGGCAAAAGCTGGCGTTGGGGCCGGCTTGTTTTGTGCCACCACTGGAGCTTTGCATGACTGCCGCCTCGTCCACACCTGCCGTATCCACACCGCCATCGTCACCCCACGTGATGAACACCTATGGCCGACTGCCCATCGCCCTGAGCCATGGCCAGGGCTGCCGCGTGTGGGATACCAATGGCCGTGGCTACTTGGACGCGCTGGGCGGTATTGCGGTGAACACCTTGGGCCACAACCACCCCAAGCTGGTGCCCGCGCTGCAAGACCAGATCAGCAAGATCATTCACAGTTCCAACTACTACCACGTGCCTAACCAAGAGGTGCTAGCCCAAATGTTGGTAGAGCGCTCAGGGATGACCAACGTGTTCTTCTGCTCCACCGGGCTGGAAGCCAACGAGGCTGCGCTCAAGCTGGCACGCAAATTTGGCCACGACAAGGGCATTGAGCGCCCTGAGATCGTGGTGTATGAGAAAGCCTTCCATGGCCGCAGCATTGCCACGCTGAGCGCCACCGGCAACCCCAAGGTGCAGGCCGGATTTGGTCCGCTGGTGGAGGGTTTTATCCGCGTGGCCATCAACAACATTGAGCAGCTCAAAGCAGCGACGCAGGGCAACCCCAATGTGGTGGCAGTGTTCTTCGAGGCCATCCAGGGCGAAGGTGGTGTGAACCCCATGCACATGGACTACCTGCGCGACGTGCGCGCCCTGTGCGACCAGCAAGATTGGCTGCTGATGATTGACGAAGTGCAGTGCGGTATGGGCCGCACCGGCAAGTGGTTTGCCCACCAGTGGGCGGGCATCGTGCCGGACGTGATGCCGCTAGCCAAAGGCTTGGGCTCGGGCGTGCCGATTGGTGCAGTGGTGGCTGGTCCCAAAGCCGCCAACATCTTCCAGCCTGGCAACCATGGCACTACCTTCGGCGGCAACCCTTTGGCCACCCGCGCCGGCGTGGAGACAATTCGTATCATGGAAGAAGAAGGCTTGCTGACCAATGCCTCTACCGTGGGTGCGCATTTGAAAGCGGGCCTGGAAAAAGCATTAGCTGCTGAAATTGCCAACGGCAGCGTGAAAGAAATCCGCGGCATGGGCCTGATGCTGGGCATTGATCTGGCCAAGCCCTGCGGCGCGCTGGTGCAACGCGCCGCAGACGCGGGCCTGCTGATCAGCGTTACTGCCGATACCGTCGTCCGCCTGGTACCACCGCTGATTTTGACGACCGCTGAGGCCGATGAAATTGTTACGATTCTGGTGCCACTGATCAGTGCATTGATCAAGGAAACCGCATGAGCGCCAAACCGACAAAGCTGTCGGGCAATGCCATTGCCAGCACCCTGCCCAAGGGCGCGCCACCGGTGCGTCACTATTTGCAATTTACCGACTTCACGGCAGATGAATACGCCTACCTGCTGGCTCGCGCTGCGCTAATTAAAAAGAAGTTTAAAAACTTTGAGAAGCACCACCCGCTGGAAGACCGCACGCTGGCCATGATTTTCGAGAAAGCTTCAACGCGTACCCGCGTGAGCTTTGAAGCGGGCATGTACCAGTTGGGCGGCAGCGTAGTGCACTTGACCACCGGCGACAGCCAGCTGGGCAGGTCTGAGCCGATTGAAGACAGCGCCAAAGTCATCAGCCGCATGACGGACATTGTGATGATTCGCACCTATGAGCAAACCAAGCTCGAAGCTTTTGCCGCCAACTCGCGCGTGC
>JBEGPS010000090.1:0-5091 GCA_041181325.1 Pseudomonadota bacterium | reverse complement strand
TTCTGGCTCTAACAAGTCGTTAATGGCAACAACTTCGATGTCGCTGAAGTTTTGAATGGCTGAGCGCAATACGTTGCGGCCGATGCGGCCAAAGCCGTTGATACCGATTTTGATGGTCATGTGCTTCTCTCTTTAAGTAAAAAACGTCGAACAAAAATAACTTGGCGTTTTAGGCCTTGCGTGCCAGAACCGTCTGTACGGTATCAGCAAGATTTTCAGGGGTAAATCCAAAGTGCTTGAACAGCACGGGGGCAGGGGCTGATTCACCAAAAGTATCCAAGCCTACAACAGCCGCCACGCCGTATTTCCACCAGCCGTCGCTAGAGCCCATTTCCACCGCCACGCGGGGAACACCGGCGGGCAGCACCATGGCCTTGTATTCAGCGCTTTGTTTGTCAAATGTGGTGTTGCTCGGCATAGAGACAACGCGAGCAGCTATCTTTCTGGTAGCAAGCAATTCTTGCGCCTTCAGGGCCAACTGCACTTCTGAGCCAGTGGCGATGATTACGGCTTGCATCTTTTTCTTCAGACCCACCTCTGCAGGCTCAGCCAGCACATACGCACCTTTGCTGATGGCGTCCAGGCCGCTGGCATCAGGGGCAAGGGTTGAGTCGGCCTTGGGGGCGTAGCTGATGTTTTGGCGCGAAAGCAACAGAGCAGTGGGTTTGGCTTTGTTTTGCAAAGCAACGGTCCAGGCCACGGCAGTCTCGGCCGTATCGGCCGGGCGCCACACATCCAAGTTAGGAATCAGGCGCAGGCTGGCTGCATGCTCGATGGACTGGTGGGTGGGGCCGTCTTCACCCAAGCCAATCGAGTCATGGGTGAACACGTGGATCACGCGCAATTTCATCAGCGCTGCCATGCGGATGGCGTTGCGGCTGTAGTCGCTGAACGTGAGGAAGGTGCCGCCGTAGGGAATAAAGCCTCCGTGCAGCGCCACGCCGTTCATGATGGCCGCCATACCGAACTCACGCACGCCGTAGTTGATGTGGCGGCCGCCCTGGCCAGCCTCGTTTTTCACCACGGCACCGGTCACAGCATCAAAGCGCAAATTAGGCGTGCTCTTGGTGTTGGTCAGGTTGGAGCCGGTCAGGTCGGCAGAGCCACCCAGCAGCTCAGGCAATGCGGCGGTAAACGACTCCAAGGCCAACTGGCTGGCCTTGCGGCTGGCCACAGTCTCGCCTTTGGTGTGGGCACCAATGACGGTGTCTACAGCGGTCTGCACAAAATTCTTGGGCAAATCGCCCTTCATGCGACGCAGCAACTCTTTGGCCAGCGTGGGGTGGGCGGCTTTGTAGGCAGCGAACTTGGTGTTCCAGTCAGCCTCAAGCGCCTTGCCTTTGGCTTTAGCGTCCCAGTCACCGTACACATCTTTGGGGATCACAAAGGGTGGGTAGTTCCAGCCGATAGATTCACGGGTGAGTTTGATTTCTTCCGCACCCAATGGCTCGCCGTGGGCCTTGGAGGTGTTGGCGCGGTTGGGGCTGCCTTTGCCGATGTGGGTTTTGCAAATAATCAGCGTGGGCTGGGCAGTTTGGGCCTTGGCCTTTGCAATGGCTTGGGACACTGCGGCAGCGTCATGGCCGTCGATGGGGCCAATCACGTTCCAGCCGTAGGACACAAAACGCATGGCAGTGTTGTCGGCAAACCAAGGGGCCACTTGGCCGTCGATGGAGATGCCGTTGTCGTCGTACAGCGCAATCAGTTTGTTGAGCTTCCAGGCACCTGCCAGCGATGCGGCTTCGTGGCTGATGCCTTCCATCAGGCAGCCGTCGCCCATAAAGGTGTAGGTGTGGTGGTCTACCACGGTGTGGCCTTCACGGTTGAATTCGCTGGCTAACAACTTCTCCGCTAAGGCAAAACCCACGGCATTGGTGATGCCTTGACCCAGGGGGCCGGTGGTGGTTTCCACACCGGGGGTGATACCAAACTCGGGGTGGCCTGCGGTCTTGCTGTGCAGCTGGCGGAAATTTTTCAACTCGGCCATCGGCAGCTTGTAGCCAGTGAGGTGCAGCAAGGCGTAGATCAGCATGGAGCCGTGGCCGTTGCTTAGCACAAAGCGGTCGCGGTTGAGCCAATTGGGATTGGTCGGGTTGTGGCTCAGGTGCTCACCCCACAAGGCCACAGCCATGTCTGCCATGCCCATAGGGGCACCGGGGTGACCGGAGTTGGCTTGTTGCACTGCGTCCATTGCCAGTGCGCGGATGGCGCTGGCCATTTGTTGGGTGTTCTGGGGGCTGGTGGCCATGGGGGAGCGACTCCGGAGTTGGGGAAAACCCAGCATTTTACCGAGGCTATGGGGTACACCTAGCTGACAAGACCTTAGGTGGCCAGCAGCTCTGCAATCAAGCGACGCAGCCACTGCGCGCCGGGGTCGTTGTGGTAGCGCTCATGCCAATGTTGCTTGACCTCGTAACCTGGCAACTGAAACGGCACTGCAAACGTACGCAGTGCACCCCGACCCTTGAGCACTTCGCCCAGCCGCTCGGGGATGGTAATGACCAGATCGGTGTGCTCCACCACCAGCGCAGCGCCAATGAAATTGGGAATTTTGAGAGTGATGCGCCGATTGATGCCCAAGCGGGCAAGCTCCTGGTCAATCAGCAGTGGCGCAGAACCAGATGAGCTGATCACCGCGTGGTCTTCTGTAGCGAAGTCATGCAAAGTCAGCTCGCTTTGAATGCGCGGGTGGTGGGCGCTGACCATGCAAACAAAGGTTTGCTTGAATAACGTGTTTTGGTAAAAACCCGCCTCCATTTGTGGCATGAAACCCAAAGCCAAATCAGCATCACCACTTTCCAGCATATGGGCCATGTCGGCGGACAAGGGCAGCACATCGATGCGTGTGCGCGGTGCCGTCAGGCGCAGCTTTTCCCACAGACGCGGCAATAGCACCAGCTGGCTAATGTCGGTCATGCAAATGCGAAACGTACGGTCCGAGGTTAGCGGGTCAAACAAATCGCGATGGCCAGTCAAAGCGTCCAGGGCCTCCAGCACATTACGCACCGGGCGCACCAGCCCCTGGCCCAACGAGGTGGGCACCATGCCCTCAGAGGTGCGCACAAACAGTGGATCACCAAACTGGTGGCGCAGCTTGGCCAGCGCCACGCTCACAGCGGGCTGCCCCATGTCCAAGACCACTGCGGCCGCAGTCACGCTGCGTGACTTGTAAATCTCTTCAAAAACAGAGAGCAGGCGAATATCCATAGCAACATTGTGGCACCACTATTCGAATTTCGAATGCCTTGTATTCTTCAGCCATGCTTTACAGCATGAAGGTCAAAACCTAGGATGCACCACTGCATTTTGCAGTTCGCTATTTTTCAACAACAGAAGGAGACAACACCATGTCGCATCAAAAATCTCGCCTTTGGCTGGCAGCCATCGGTGTCTGTACGCTGGGTCTTGCGTCCACGCTGGCCAGTGCAGCTGAACCGCTTAAGGTCGGCTTGGTGCTGCCCATGACTGGTCCGTTTGCTGCCTACGGCAAACAAATTGAGCATGGCGCACGGCTGTACCTGCAGCAAAGCGGCGGCGTGTTTTCCGGGCGTAAGGTTGAGCTGATCGTGCGTGACGACACCGGCGTGGCCCCTGAGCTAAGCAAGCGCGCCGCGCAGGAGCTGGTGGTGCGCGACAAGGTCGATGTGTTGGGCGGCTTTGGCCTGACGCCTGCCGCGTTTGCCGCAGCCCCCGTGGCCACAGAAGCCAAGACGCCCATGATTGTGATGAACGCGGCTGCCTCGGCCATCACCACCAAATCGGACTACATCCTGCGCGTGTCACACACTTTGCCGCAGGTCACCGCACCGATTGCCAGCTGGGCCGCCAAAAACAAAATCAAAAAAGTCTTTACGCTGGTGGCCGACTTCAGCCCGGGCCAGGATGCGGAAATGCAATTTAAGAAGACCTTCACCGCGGCCGGTGGCGAAATTGTGGGCGAGGTGCGCACCCCGCTGAAGAACCCCGACTTCTCACCCTTTTTGCAACGCATTCGGGATGCCAAGCCAGAAGCCGTGTTCTTGTTCGTGCCACCGGGCGAGCAAACGGTGGCGTTTATGAAGGGCTTTGAAGAGCGCGGCATGGCCAAGGCTGGCATTCGCATCATCGCCACGGGCGACTTGACAGACGAAGACGTGATTGACGGCGTGGGCGACAGCATGCTGGGCATTGTCAATTCGCTGCAGTATTCCGAAGCGCACGACTCCCCCGAGAACAAATCGTATGTGCAGGCCTACTACAAGGCCTACCCCAAAGACCGCCCCAACTACATGTCGGTCAGCGGATATGACGGCATGCAGCTGATTGCCAAAGTGCTGGAAAAAACCGGGGGCGACTCCAGTAGCGAGAAGTTCATGGGAGCCGCCAAAGGCATGGCCTGGGTAAGCCCACGCGGGCCCATCAGCATTGACCCACAAACCCGCGACATTGTGCAAACCATTTACCTACGCAAAGTAGAAAAAGTGGCCGGCAAGTTGCAAAACGTGGAGTTTGATCAGGTGGCTAACTTCCGGGACCCCGGCAAGCAGTAAGTCGGCAAAGGGGCGTGCGCCCGCAACATAGGCGCTGGGCTATGCTTGGTCCATGAGCCTTTTATTTACGCCCCTCACCCTGCCTTCGCCACGTGGTGGCCTCACGCTACCTAACCGCATTGTGGTAGCCCCCATGTGCCAATACGCTGCGGTAGAAGGTGCCGCCACAGACTGGCACCTGATGCACTGGGCCAACTTGCTTAACGGCGGGGCTGGCCTGTTCACCATCGAAGCAACCGCCGTGCTGCCCGAGGGGCGCATCAGCCCCGGCTGCCTGGGCCTGTGGGACGACCGCACCGAGACCGCACTAGCCAATACCCTGTTGCGCGCGCGCAAACTGGCCCCGGCCACTGCGGTGTGCATTCAGCTGGCCCACGCCGGACGCAAAGCATCTAGCGCGCTTCCATGGCAGGGCGCACAACTACTCTCACCGGCACAAGGCGGTTGGGAAACATTTGGCCCGTCTGCGGTACCACACTTACCCTCTGAAGTGCCGCCCACCGCTATGACCGCGCACGACATGGCACATGTCGTCAACGCCTTCGTAATGGCTGCGCAGCGC